>JBASRI010000057.1:0-3422 GCA_049273755.1 Thermoanaerobaculia bacterium | reverse complement strand
AGCCCGGCGAGGGCGAACAGCGCGATCGCCGCGATCACGCCGTGGCGGCTGTCTCGTTCGGAGTCAGCCGGAGCACCCCAATGCCCGTGCCGCGCCGGAGGGCGGCGAGCACGGACGCGCGTTTCTTGTCGGCCTTCAGGAGCGTCTTCCACGCATAGAGGTGCTCGGGGCGGTGGAAGTCGCTGTTGGCCATGTGCGGCAGGCTCTCGCGCGAGATCACCGGGAAGAGCTCCCAGCGGCAACCGACCTCCCAGAGATCCACCAGCGGCGCGACGGTCTTGCGGCGATTCCAGAGATACCAGGTGTTGGCGAACCACTCGCTCATCTCGTGGGGATGGCAGGCCACCGACACGGCGCCGCGCGCCCGGATCTCCCGGAGCATCTCGAGAGGGTCCCCGTCGGCCGACAGGTACTCATCGAGCCCCAGCGCGAGCGCGTGGACGGAGGTGTCCCGGTTGATCGTGTTGCGCGTCATCTCGGCCCCCGGAAGGACGACCATCCGATACGAGCGCCACGCCCGCTCGGCTTCGCGGTCGATCTCTTCGACGTAGCGCTTCCAGGTCTCGGCGTTCAGGCTGTGCCGGATCCGGTGGGCGATGCGACCCAGGCCGTTGTCCTGGTTGACGATGTGGTCGGTGATGGCGATGACGTCGTGCCCGGAGCGGCCGAAAAGATCCACCACCTTCGGCAGCGGCAGGATGCCGTCCGAATAGGTCGTGTGGACGTGAAAGTCGCAGAGCAGCATCGTGGACACGGCGATGATCGGCGCCGGGCGCGAAGTCCACGCGAGCACGCGGGCAAAACGCGCGAAAGAGGAGGTAAAGATTCTACGAAGGGAGCCGGGCCGGAATGGGGAAGCGCCCCGTGCGGCGCGGCGGCGCGAACCGCTCCGACGACCGCCCCCCTCGCCACCAGGCGATCCAGCGGCGCTGGGCGTCGCACGGCGACTCGACGTCGGTGATCGACAGAGCCTTGAGGTCTCCCGTCTTGACCTCCGCCTGGCGGAGCGAGGGCGAGAAGACCACGTGCACGGGCGAGTTGAATTCGCCGCGAAGGGTGAACGAAAACCGGTATCGCTCGACGTCCTCCGCCAGCCGAAGCTCGCGCGAGAAGCCAGACACCGGCACGGAGCCCTCCGGCACGAGCCTCGCCTGACCGCACTCACAGCGGTCCTCGAAGATTCCGTTCGTCGTCATGCGCAGGAGCCTAGGGCGGGGGCGTAAAGAGAGTGTGAAGCCGGCACCGAGCCATAATCCGGGCCATGGACGGGCTCGGCGACTACCACGTGCACACGTTCCGGTGCGGCCATGCCGGGGGCGCCTCTCGGGATTTCGTGCTGCGGGCGATCGAGCTCGGGCTTTCCGAGATCGGATTCACCGACCACATTCCGCTCTATTTCCTGCCCGAGAGCGAGCGCGACCCGAAGCTCGCGATGCGCGAGGACCAGTTCGACGGCTACCTCGCCGAGGTCGAAGCGCTGCGCTCCGAGTTCGCCGGAGCGATTCGCGTGCGCCTCGGGCTCGAAGCCGACTACGCGGAGGGCCGCGAGGAGGAGCTCGCGCGCTGGCTGTCCCGTGCCGACTGGGATCTCGTTCTCGGCTCCGTGCACTGGGTCGCCGGAGACTGGATCGACGATCCTTCGCGCTCGCCCGCGCGCTTCGAGAGGGAAGGAACCGAGCGGCTCTACGACGAATATTACCGGCTGCTCGCGAAGGCCGCGCGAACCGGTTTTTTCGACGTGCTGACGCACTTCGACCTGCCCAAGAAGCACGGGCATCGCCCGCGGACGCCGCGGCGTGAGGCCGAGGACGCCGCCATCGCAGCGGCCCGAGAATCGGGCTGCGCCATCGAGATTTCCTCGGCGGGACTGCGCAAGCCGGTCGGCGAGCCCTACCCGGAGCCGGGGCTGCTCGCGCGCCTCGTCGCCGCCGGCGTTCCGGTGACGTTCTCCTCGGACGCGCATGCCCCGGCCGAGGTCGGCTGGGGCTATGAGAAGACGCTGGCGCTGGCGCGGTCGGCCGGCGTCTCCGAGTTCGTCACGTTCGAGCGGCGACGGAAGGTCCCGCGGCCACTCCCGAAATGAACCCGCGGCCCAGCTCGGCGAACAAGTCCGCCGAGGGGCGCCGCCGGCGGGCATAGGTCGCGTAGTCGACTTCATAGAGCCCGAAGCGGGGGCGGAACCCCTCCAGCCACTCGAAGTTGTCGAGCAGCGACCAGTGGAAGTAGCCGAGAATGGGATCGCCCGCTGCGCGCCGGTGGGCGAGGACCAGGGCGTGCTCGCGCAGGAAGTCCCGCCGCCGGCGGTCGTCCGTCGTGGCGATTCCGTTCTCGGTCACGACGATCGGCAGCCCCGCAAGCGTCGCTTGCCTCAGAACCGCGTCGAAGCCCTGAGGGTGCACTTCCCAGCCCGTGTCCGTCAGGCCGCGCGCGGCGGGGTCACGGTAGAAAAACTCGCCGATCGCGCCGGGCATCCCGCGGAAGCGAATGTGGACACGACTGTAGTAATTGACGCCGACGTAGTCGTTGGCTCCCGGGAGCTCCGGCAGGCCGACGCGCGTGCGGCCCTGTCCCGGAAAGGACCAGTCCAGCTTCCCCGTGGCGATCGCCTCGAGCAGCGCGAGGTTGTAGAGCCGCTCGCCCTCGCGCGCGAGCCGCCGATCCAGGGCGCTGTCGCGGCGGTCCGGCGCAAACTCGAGCATGTTGTGCGCGATGCCGACCCTTGCGCCCGGAATCGCCTCGCGCAAGACGGCCGCCGCCTCCGCGTGGGCGCGCAGCATGTGCTCGAGAGCGCGCGCCGCCGCCGAGAAGCTGCGCTTGCCCGGCGGGATCAGCCCGCCGAGAAAGCCTCCCAGCAGAAACACGATCGGCTCGTTGAGCGTGACCCACCAGCGCACTCGGGGACCCAGGGCTGCGGCCGCAGCCGCCGCGTAGCGGCGAAATGCCTCGACGCTGCGGGGGTCTTCCCAGCCGCCCTCCCTCCAGAACCAGCGCGGGTGGGTGTAATGGTGGAGCGTGACGCACGGCTCGATTCCCATCCGGTTGAGCGCGGCGACACGCGCCGCCTCGAACGCGAGCGCCTCCTCGGAGAAGGTGCCCGGTTTCGGCTCGATCCGGCTGCGCTCGAGCGAGAAGCGGTAGGCGTTGGCCGAGAGCGAGGGAAGCAGAGTCAGGTCCGCGCGCCAGCGCTCACGGTGGCCGGAGCCCTTCCCGCACCGCTCGCCGCGCCTCTTGAGCCGTCCCCCGAGCTCCCACTCGGTCCAGTCGTTGTCCTCGGCGCCTTCGACCTGGTACGCGGAGGTGGCGACGCCCCACAAAAAGCCGGAAGAAGTCTCAGGTCTCAAGTCTCAAGTCTCAAGAATGTCAACCCTGAGTTCGCCTTGAGCTCCTTGAGACCTGAGACCTGAGACCTGAGACCTGGGACC
>JBASRI010000056.1:0-4418 GCA_049273755.1 Thermoanaerobaculia bacterium | reverse complement strand
AGCCCGGAATCCCTCCGGTCACGCGGCCGGCGCCGCCGGTGGTCATCACGCAGGCCAGCGCCGGCGACCGCACGCTCGACACCGGGGTTCCGGCGGTTCTCAAGCACGGCGAACGCGACTTCAGCGTCAATTGGGCGGGGCTGACGTTCATCGAGCCGCGGAAAGTCCGCTTCCGCCACCGCATGACCGGCCTCGTGGACCACTTCACCGAGACGGACCTGACCGAGGCGCGTTTCCCGGCGCTGCCGAGCGGCAAGTATCGCTTCGAGGTGCAGGCCGTCTCCGCCGCGGGCAAGGTCTCGCGCCAGCCGGCGACCTTCTCGCTCGAGGTCAAGCCGGCCTGGTGGGAAACGGCCTGGGCGCGGCTGCTCGGGCTGCTCGCGGCCGCGGGAGTCGTCGTCGCGGTCGTGCGCTGGCGGACGCGCCATCTCGAGGCCGAGCGCCGACGGCTGGAAGAGGCCGTGGCCTCGCGCAGCGCCGAGCTCGCGGCTGCCAACCGCGAGCTGCGCGAGGCCTCCTTCACGGACGCTTTGACCGGAGCGCGCAACCGCCGCTTCTTCTCGACGGTGATCGAGGACGACGTCAACCGCACGCTGCGCGTCCACTCCACGCCCGCCGCCAACCGCCCCCGCAACTGCGACCTGATCTTCTACATCGTCGACATCGACCACTTCAAGGAAGTCAACGACGAGTTCGGCCACGACCGCGGCGACGGCGTGCTGGCCGAGGTGGCGCGGCGGCTGACGCACGTCGTCCGCGATTCGGACCGGCTCATTCGCTGGGGCGGCGAGGAGTTCCTTCTCATCTCGCGCGACGCGGACCGGACGCGCGGAGACGTCCTGGCCGGCCGCGTCATGCAGTCCGTGGGCTCGGAGCCTTTCGATCTGGGGTCCGGGCACAAAGTGCGGCGGACCTGCTCGGTCGGCTGGGCGCCGTTCCCCTGGTACCCCGACTCCACCCGGACGTTCGCCTTCACCGAAGTGTTGAAACTCGCCGACCGGGCCATGTACCTGGCCAAGCAGTCGGGGCGCAACCGTTCCGTCGGGGTCATGGCGGGCGGCCTCTACGCCGAGATCGGAAGCCGGAACGGGGACTGGTGGGAGAAGCCCCTCACCGACGCCGAAGGGACGGCTGTGTCGCTGATTCGCTCGGGGGGGCCCCAGGTGGTCGAGTAACGAGGGTCCGAAACCTCGCAAGCTCCCGCGCGTCTCCGGAGCGGGAGGAAGACACGATGAAGACCCGCGCCCTGCCCTCGATCGCGCTCGCCCTGACGGTCCTTCTGGCGCCGCCTCCGGTGCGGGCCGGCCACCGCAACCTCTCGATCGACCACGGACGGGATCCGGTGCGATGCAGCGACATTTCCATGGAGTTCGACGAACGGCCGGCCACCCGCGGGGAAGAGCGCGTCGTCTATCCCGTGGAAGCCGGCCGCCCGCTGAAGATCCAGATTCTCGAGCACTCCGGCGCACACGTCCGGGGAACCGACCGAAGCGACTTCGAGGTCCTGGTCTGCAAGGCCGCCGAGAGCGCCGAGGATCTGTCGGCGATCGCGCTGTCGCGAACGGAGGGAACCGTCACGGTGCGAGGTCCGAGGGGCGGGGACTGGGTGGGCTATCTCCTGATCGCAGCGCCGAAGACCGCTACGATGGAGCTTTCGGCCTCCAACGGGCCGGTCGCCTTGACGGGGCTCTCCGGACACGTCGTGGCGCGCTCGGAGAACGGCCCCATCTCGGTTCGGAACTCCTTCGGCGACCTCGACCTTTCGGCCGAGAACGGGCCCATCGACGTGCGCGGCGGCGGAGGCCGGATGCGGCTGGCCACGGAAAACGGACCCATTGGAGTCGCGCTCGCGGGCACCGCGTGGAACGGCGCGGGCCTGGAAGGGCACGCCGTCAACGGGCCCATCCGCCTCGCGATCCCGGCGGGATACCGGTCGGGAGCCGTCGTCGAGACGCTCGATCACTCGCCGCTGCGCTGCCGGGGCGAGGGCTGCGAGCGGGCGCGGCGCACGTGGGACGACGACCACAGGCGGATCGAGATCGGGGACGGCCCGGCCCTCGTGCGGCTCTCCTCGCAAAACGGCCCGGTGACCGTCGCGACGGGGAAAGACTCGGTGGACGACGACGAGGACTAGCCTCCTAGGGTCCCGGCCCCTTCTTCGCCTCTTCCAGGAACAGCAGCAGCGCGGCGCGCCCGCGGTACCCCTCGTGCTTCGCGATCATGCGGCCGTCGGCGGCGGCGACGACCAGGGTCGGAAACCCGGTGACCTCGTAGCGGCGCTCGAGCTCCGAAACGTCGGGCGAGTTCCGGCCCTCCTCGCGCTGGCGGTCGACGACGCGCGCGGGAACGAAGGACGCATTGACCTTCCCCGCGACGGCCGGGTCGTTCCAGTCCCGGTCGAGGAGCTTGCAGGGTCCGCACCAGGCGGCAGTGAAGTCGTAGAGGATCGGCCTTCCGGCCGCCTGCGAGAGGGCCGCCGCTTTCTCGCGCGGCTCCCATTGGACCAGCCCCCCCTTGTCCTTTTCGGCGCGGTCCATCACCGCCGTCACGGCGCGGAACAGCACGGCGGCGAGAAGGGCCAACAGCAGGATGGAGGACAGCCGCGACTGCGAGCGGGGCGGAGGGACGGGGGCCGCGTCAGTCGTGGCCATAGGCGAACTCCCTGCGGCGGAAGATGAGCGCCGCGGCGACGAGGAAGGCGACGACCGCCAGGGCCCATCGGCCGGTGGCTGACGAGAGCGGGTTCGTCGATCGCAGGACCGAGTCCCAGGCCGGCTCAGGAAGCACGTTGTCCTGTGCGAAGCGGGCCACGCGGGCGAGCGCCGGTTTGCCTGCGGCGGTGGCCAGCGAGGCGGTCGTACCGAGGAGAGTGGCGAGCAGGAAGTACCCGAGCACGTCTCCGTAACCGGGAAGGAAGGTCGAGAACAGGAGCAGAACCGCCGCCGGGAGGACGGCTTCGAGCATCGCGACGCCGGAAGCCCGCGCCAGGGCCGCCGCCGAGAGCGGCTCGGCGTGCACCTTCAGCAAGGGGAATACGACCACGGAGAAGAGCACCGCGAGAGCGGCCGCCGCGGCAAGGAACAGCGCGTAGGCGGAGAGAATCCCGAAGTAGCGCCCGAACAGATAGTCCGTGCGTGAAATCGGCCGGGCCAGGATCATCTGAAGCGCGCCGGAGGAAGCGTCCTTCGAGACCACACCCGCCGCCAGCACGATGAGCGCCAAGAAGCGAGCGGGCCCCTCGGACAGGGCTGGAGGAAGCGAGGCCATGAACGCCAGGATGCCCAGCAAGACGGCCATGATCGGGTTGTCGAACTTCTGGCGCAGAAAGCGCCGAACCATCTCGATCACGACGGCGGCGCCCCCCGGAAGAGCTCTTCCAGCTCGGCCGAGGAGCGCACCTCGAGAACCGGAACGTCCGCGAGAGCCAGCGCCTTCACCGCGCGTGCGATGCCCGCGTCCGAGCCGTCGGAGAGGCGAAGGTGTCCGTCGGCGTTCGGAACCGCTTCCATTCCCGCCGCCGCGAGGACCGTTCGAGCTTCTTCGCTCCGCGCGGAGGGCACCCGCACCAGGCAGCGCTTGCGCGAGCCCGCCTCGCCGCGCAGGGTCTCGTCCCGCGACAGCCTCCCGCCATCGATGAAGACGACGCGGTCGCACACGCGCTCGACCTCGGCGAGCTGATGGGAGTTCAGCACAATCGTCGCGCCGCGGGCCTTCGCTTCGAGGATGCGGTCGCGCACGATCCCGACTCCCAACGGATCCGTGCCGGACGCGGGCTCGTCCAAGAAGAGCAGGTCGGGAGCTCCGAGCGTCGCCTGCGCGACGCCGATCCGCTGCAGCATTCCGCGCGAGTAGGTCTTCAGCTTCTTCCCGAGCGACCCGCCGTCCAGACCGACACGCGCGGCGGCGGCGGTGACCTCGGCGCCGGTCGCCGCGGGATCGCCACCCGAAAGGCGCCAGTGGTGCGCGAGAAACGCGGCGCCGGTCAGGTCCCGGTCGAAGCCCAGCCGCTCGGGCATGTACCCGGTGCGTGCGCGGATCCAGAGGTCGTCCACCGCCCGCCCGTCGATCCGGATCGAGCCGGAGTCGGGGCGCAGGAACCCGAGGAGGCACGAGAGCAGCGTCGTCTTGCCGGCGCCGTTGGGTCCGATCAGGCCCAGCGTTTCGCCGCGAGCGACCCGGAGGCGGACGCTCTCGAGGGCGCGTGTGCGCCCGCCCAGGCGGCCGTATGTTTTCGAGACGTTTTCGACCTCGATCACGGGGAGCCCATGATACGGGACTTCCTTTTTCGGGAATATGGAATATCCTTCCGCGATTTCATAACGCGGTTCACGACTCGTTTTTCGAATGATCGAAGTACAGAACCTGTCGAAGCGGTACCCGACGCGCCTTGCGGTGGACGATGTGACGTTCTCCGTGCG
>JBASRI010000049.1:0-13801 GCA_049273755.1 Thermoanaerobaculia bacterium | reverse complement strand
GAGCGCCTGGATGTGGATGTCGTCCTGCCCCCCCCTCTCGGCCGAGATCTCGGCCCCCGAGATCAGATCGATCCCCCGGCGGCGCGCCTCGGCGCGGGCCTCGGGAAGCCCCTGGAGGGTGTCGTGGTCGGTCAGCGCGAAGGCCGTGAGCCCCGCCTCCGCCATCCGGCCGACGAGCTCGCCCGGCGCGTCGAGCCCGTCGGAGACGGTCGAGTGGCTGTGCAGGTCGACTTTCACGGCGCCGGATCCTATCCTGGCGGCGCTTGGCCCGGGGTAGAATCTGCGCCCTCGCGGCGGAATGGGCCGCGGGAAACATCACCGCAAGGAGTCACACCATGGCCCTCCAGCCCGGCGACATGGCCCCCGATTTCACGCTCCCTTCGACCGTGGGCGACAAGGTCACGCTCTCGGACTATCGCGGCAAGAAGAGCGTGGTCCTGCTCTTCTATCCCCTCGACTTCTCCCCGGTCTGCTCCGTAGAGACCCGGCAGTGCGCCGAAATGCTGCCAACCAAGGGCGGCGGCGACGTCGAAGTGCTGGGCGTCTCGGTCGACTCGCTCTGGGCGCACAAGGCGTTCGCGGCCCAGCAGAACATCGCCTATCCGCTGCTGGCGGACTTCCATCCCAAGGGCGCCGTCGCCCAGAAATACGGCGTCTATCTCGCCGACAAGGGCATTTCGGCGCGCACGGCCTTCGTGATCGGCAAGGACGGGCGGATCAAGGAGATCGTGGGCAGCGAGATCCCCGTGGCGCGCGACATCGCGAAGCTGCTCGAGAAGGCCCGGGCCGCCTAGCCGCCCGGACCTCGACCATCGACTGACGAGGCTCTCCACCGATACCTATGAAGAATCGCGACCTGATGAACGAGAACGCGAACGTTCCGACCCTGGCCGACACGGGACGCATCCAGGAGATCGCGGCCCGCTTCCGGGAGATCATCGAGCTTCTCGGCCTCGACCTTCGCGATCCCAACCTCGTCGAGACGCCGGAACGGATCGCCAAGATGTACCTGGAGCTCTTCGAGGGCTTGACCGAAGGGGCCGAGCCCAAGGTCACGTTCTTTCCCAACGAGGAGCGCTACACGGCGATGGTCATGGAGAAGGACATCCCGTTCTACTCTCTGTGCTCGCACCATTTCGTCCCGTTCTACGGCCACGCGCACGTGGCCTACATTCCCAACGAGTCGATCGTGGGTCTGTCCAAGATGGCGCGCATCGTCGAGTTCTATGCCCGGCGGCCGCAGCTCCAGGAGCGGCTGACGGAGCAGATTGCCGGGTTCATGGCCGAGAAGCTCGACCCGCAGGGCGTCATGGTCGTGCTCGAGGCGCGCCACCTGTGCGTCGAGATGCGGGGCGTCAAGAAGCCCGGAGCGCTGACGGTCACCTCCGCCATCCGCGGCATCTTCAACACACAAACCGTGCGCGAGGAGTTCCTCGACCTGCTCAATCGCCGCGGGAGCTGATGTCCCGCTACTTTTCGGCCCCGCGGTAGACCTTCCCGTCCTTCATCACGAAGACGACGCGCCCGAGCGCCTTGACGTCGGCGAGCGGATCCCCGTTCACGGCGATCACGTCGGCGTACGCCCCCGGCGCGATCACGCCGAGCCGTCCCGACATGCCAAGCATTTCGGCCGCCTTCGAGGTTGCCGACTGGATGGCCGCCGCCGGCGACATCCCCGCTTCGACCATGTAGCCGAACTCCTTGGCGAGGGGCTCGCTCCACGGAAAGCTGCCGGCGTCGGTGCCGAAGGCGATCTTGACGCCAGCCGCCGAGGCCTTGCGCAGCGACGGCCCGTGCACGGCGACGCGCTTGCGGTCGCGCTCGCCGGCGGGCGTGCCGGCGGGGCCCCAGTCGTAGTAGTACGGCATCATCGTCGGGCAGAGCCAGGTTCCCTGGCGGACCATCTGGGCGACCGACTGGTCGTCGAGGTCCAGGCCGTGCTCGATCGAGTCGCAGCCGCCGTCGAGCGCCCTCCGCAGCCCGATGCCGTTGTAGGCGTGGCATGCCACCTTCTTGCCCGAGCCGTGCGCCTCGTCCACGATCGCCTTCAGCTCCTCGAGCGTTAGCGTGGGCTGCGAGACCAGGTTCCCCCGATCGTCGACCCAGGAGCGGTGGTTCATGTAGACCTTCAGCCAGTCGGCGCCGTTGGCGAGCTGCTCGCGCGCGGCCTTGCGCGCTTCGACCGGCCCGTCCACGAGCTGCGCCCCCTTGGGCACGTCGTTCTCCGGTGCATATCCGTCGAGGCCGTACCCTCCCGTCGAGGAGATCGCGCGCGTGCAGACGAACATGCGCGGGCCTGCGACGTAGCCCCGCTCGATCGCCTGCTTGAGGCCCACGTCCGCGTAGCCGGCGCCTTCCGTTTCGACGTCCCGGATCGTCGTGAAGCCCTGATCCAGCATCCGACGCGCCAGGGCCGTCGATCGCGCCGCGCGAAACGCGACGCCCTGCTTGAGAAGCTGTGTGTCGTAGTCGGCGCCGGCGGGATCCAGCATCACGTGCGTGTGGGCGTCGATCATTCCCGGCAGGACCGTCGCGGCCGAAAGGTCCAGGACGCTGGCACCGGCGGGCACCGCGGCGGCCGACCAGGCTCCGACGCTCGCGATGCGGTTGCCCCGGACGACGATGGCCTGGTCGCGGCGCGGCGTGGCCGAGGAGCCGTCCAGCAGCGTGCCCGCGTGGATCACCGTCACGGTTTCTGCGGGAGCCTCGGCCAAGAGGGCCAGGGCACCCGTCAGCAGGAGCGAAGCGAAACCCACCATCATTAGCCTCCACCCAGCTCTGGCCTTTTATTGTTAGGCATACTGCCAGCCAGAACTGATTCCATTAGGCCTCGCATGGCCTTGAGCCCCTCCAAGGTTCGGACGCCGTGCCAGCAGTAGTCGTCTCCATTGACGAAGAGGCGGCGGCTCTCGCTCCCGAAGAGCTGCGCCGCCAGGGAGTCGTGTCTTTCCGCCGCGAAGGGAAAAGGCTCGCTCGGGAAGATATGGAGCGCGGGACTCCGGGCGAGCGCCTCGGCCGGCGTCGTCGTCGGGTAGCGGTCGCCCGCATCCCCGTAGATGTTTTCGCCGCCGGCCAGGCGGATCAAGTCGGCGACGTACGTGTCGTCGGAGACCGTCATCCAGGGATCCTTCCAGATCCAGTAGACGTACCGAAAACGCAGAGACGGCGGGCTCTCTCGCAGCCTCGCGATCCCCACCTCGACCCGGGTCGCGAGCTCCTCCGCCTCCTGCGCGGTGCCGAGCCGCGCGCCCCACTGTCGGATCGCGTCAGGAACCTCGGCGACTCTCTTCGGCAGCGTGACGTCGACCTGGATTCCTTCCGCGCGCAGCGCCTCGACGTCTTCGCGGCGATTCTCCTCGGCATTGGCGAAGACCAGATCGGGCTTCAGATCGAGAATGCGCGCGAGGTCGGGACTCTTCGTCCCGCCCACGCGCGGCAGGCCCCAGAGCATTCCTTTAGGCCGCGTGCAGTAGCGTGTGACGCCAGCCAGCGACTTCAAGCCCCCGATCGCGACGATCGTCTCGGTGATGGACGGGCAGAGAGAAATCACCCGCATCGGCGCCATCGGCGAGAGTCTAATCCAGGGCTGGGTGCGTCGTCTCTCCGGGCGCCCGCAGCGCATGGGCGACCCGCCAGGCTACAACGTGCTTCGCGCGTCGGCGGCGGGGACGCTGCGTGCCGGCGGACTCAGGACCCGGTTACTTCGTGACGCTGTACGCCAGCGCGAGAGCCCCGGGGTCCGCCTCGGCGCCTCCCAGGTATTTGTGCAGCCAATCCATGATCGTGTTGTGCCAGAGGCTGGAGTTGCCGGGCTTCAGGACCCAGTGCCCCTCGTCCGGGAACATCAGGAGCTTGGAGGGCACACCCTGGATCTGGAGGGCGCTGAAGAGCTGAAGGCCCTGGCCGAAGGGCACGCGGTAGTCCTTCTCGCTCGTGATCACGAGCATCGGCGTCTTGAAGTTGCCGGCCGAGAGCATCGGGTTCCACTTCGCATAGAGAGGCGAGCTCCAGGGCCAGCCCTGGAACTCCCACTTCGGAAACCACAGCTCTTCAGTCTCGAGCTGGTTCGAGGGCGTGTCGAACGTGCCGTCGTGCGAGACGAGGACGGCGAAGCGTTGTGTGTGGCCTGCGATCCAGTTGACCATGTAGCCGCCGTACGATGCCCCGGCCGCGCCGATCTTCGTCTTGTCCACGAAGGGGAGCGACTCGAGGTCGTCGGCCTGCCGCATCAGATCGTCGTAGACCTGGCCGGCCCAATCGCCGCTGATCGCATCGACGAAATCCTGCCCGAAGCCGGTCGAGCCGCGCGGGTTGGCGGCGTAGACGACGTAGCCGTAAGCGGCCCAGACCTGCGGGTTCCAGCGGTAGGACCAGCTGTCCGTCCACGCGCCCTGCGGCCCCCCGTGAATGAAGAAGACCGCCGGGTACTTCTTGACCGGGTCGAAGGACGGCGGCTTGATGACCCAGGCCTGGAGCTTGCGCCCGTCGGAGGCGTCGGTGAAGCGCTCGGACACGTCACCCAGCGCGAGCTCGCGAAGGAGCGGCTCGTTGATCCGGGTCAGCCAGCTCGGAGACTTCCCGTCGAGGCCGACGCTGCCGAGCTCTGCGGGACGCGTCAGCGTGCTCGCGGTGAAGACGATCCGGTTGCCCGCGACTTCGAGACCCGCGATGTGCCCGCCGGTCCAGAGCGGCACCGGGGCGCCTCCCGAAAGCGGCACGCGGTAGAGCGTGTCGCGGGCGCGGACCTGCGTCGCGAAGACCAGCGACTTCGAATCGGGAGCCCAGCGGAAATCCTCCACCCAGAAATCGAAGTCGTCGGTCAGCCCGCGGATCTGCCCGCTCCCGCGCTCGCGGACCATCAGCCGGAACCGGTCGGCTTCCAGGCCCGGACGCTTCTGCGAGCGAAAAGCGATCCACTTGCCGTCGGGCGAGTAGCGGGGCGACCCGTCGAAGGCGCGATTGGCCGCCGTCACGTTTCTCGCCGGCGCTCCCCCCGACAGCGGGACCAGGAAGAGATCCGCGTTCGTCGAGAGCGCCTCGTCCTCATCGGGGTTCGAGGCGAAGACGAGCTCGGTCGAATCGGGAGAAACGTCCCAGTCCGTCGCGCCGCCGACGGCGAAGGGCGGGGCGTCCCGATCCCCCGGTGTCAGGTCCGTCGGGGCGCCGCCGGCCAGGGGCACTTTCCATATGTGCGCGCGCGTTCCGTCCTTCCAGGTGTCCCAGTGCCGGAAGAGCAGCCGCTCCGCGGTCCGGCCCTTGACCTTCGCGGCCGTCCGCTTCTTCAGGGCCTTCTCGAGACAGGCCGTGGCGGCGCAGTCGGGAAAGACGTCCGAGACGATCAGGAACCACTTGCCGTTCGGCGACCACGTGAATGCATTGACTTCGGCCGGGAACGACGTCGCCTTGACCGGGTCGCCGCCCGAGAGGTCGAGCTTCCAGATCTGCGAGCCGCCGTCCCGGTCGGAAAGAAAGGCCAGCGTCCGGCCGTCGGGCGAGAAGCTCGGGTCCGAGTCGCGCTTTTCCCCGGACGTCAGGCGCCGGGGCTCGCCCCCGGAGGCCGGCACGATCCAGATCGCCGAGAGCGAGGTGTTGGCGGTCACATCGGGAGTCGCGACGGCGAAGGCGACCTGGCGGCCGTCCGGCGAGACCGAAAAGGAGCCGAGGCGTTGAACCTTGGCCAGTTCCTCGAAGCGCAGCGGGCGTTGTGCCCGGGCGGCCGCGGGAAGCGCGGCGAGCGCGAGAGCAGCGGCGAACCGGCCGGCGAGACGCATCGGCAAGACCTCCGGGCGGGCATTCTACCCATCCGCGCCCGAGGCGGCTCCACCGTATCTCCTTTGGTATCATCGTGAGCCCGGGGGAACGCCCGCCCGAGATCGGTACCGTAGGAGACGCATGTCCACCGCCGTCCTCGAAGAAAAGCGTCTGGAGGCCTTGAGCCGGCCCCCGGTGATCAACGATTTCTCGATCCACGTCGCCACCGCCAACGGCTCCGGCAGCCAGTCCTCGAACAGCATCCTGATGCGGACCATCTTCCAGATGGGAATTCCCGTCTCGGGAAAGAACCTGTTCCCCTCCAACATTCAGGGCCTGCCGACCTGGTTCACGATCCGGGCGTCGCGGGAGGGCTTCATCGCCCGCCGCCGCGATATCGGCGTGCTGATCTGCATGAACGCGGAGACCGCGCACGAGGACGTCCGGACCGTCGCCCCCGGCGCGGCCGTCATCTACGAGGAGAGCTTGAAGCTCGACGGCGTGCGCAACGACGTCCACTTCTACCCCGTCCCGTTCCAGAAGCTGGTCCTGGAGCTCGTCTCCGACGGGAAACTGCGGCGCCTGGCGATCAACATGATCTATGTCGGGGTCGCGGCCTGGCTGCTCGGGCTGGACATGGCGGAGGTCGAGAAGGCCCTGGCCAAGCAGTTCAAGAGCAAGGCGGCGGCCGTCGAAATCAACATGAAGGCCATCCGCGGCGGCCTCGAGTGGGCCCAGAAGAACCTCACGAAGCGCGATCCCTTCCGCCTCGAGCGCATGGACGCCACCGCCGGCAAGATCATCATCGAGGGCAACGCGGCGGCCGCGATTGGCTGCATGATGGCCGGCGTCCAGTTCCTGTCCTGGTACCCGATCACGCCGTCCTCCTCGCTCGCAGAGTCGCTGATCGACTACGCGGCCAAGCACCGCCTGGACCCGGAGACCGGAAAGCCCACCGTGTCGATCGTGCAGGCCGAGGACGAGCTCGCGGCGCTCGGTATGGTGCTGGGCGCCGGCTGGGCGGGCGCGCGCGCGATGACGACGACGTCCGGGCCCGGAATCTCGCTGATGTCGGAGTTCACGGGCCTGGGC
This sequence comes from Thermoanaerobaculia bacterium, assembly GCA_049273755.1. Lineage (GTDB taxonomy): Bacteria > Acidobacteriota > Thermoanaerobaculia > UBA5066 > Gp7-AA6 > DAHUXD01. The sequence continues at coordinate 6,958 of JBASRI010000049.1, read as the reverse complement.
TACTACGCCGAGGTGCCGGCCGTCATCGTGGACGTGCAGCGCGTCGGGCCTTCGACGGGCCTGCCAACCCGGACGATGCAGGGCGACATCACGTCCACCTATTACCTCTCGCACGGCGACGCCAAGCACATCCTGCTGCTGCCGGGCTCGGTCCAGGAGTGCTACTCGATGGCCATGGATGCCTTCGACCTGGCCGAGCGCTTCCAGACACCGGTCTTCCTGATGTCGGACCTGGATCTGGGTATGAACAGCTGGATGGCGGACCCCTTCCCCTATCCGGAAAAGTCGCTGGACCGCGGCAAGGTCCTGCGCACCAAAGAGGAACTCGACGCCCACGTCGCGAAGTTCAAGGAGTTCGCCCGATACCGCGACGTGGACGGGGACGGAATTCCGTATCGCACCCTTCCGGGCTTCATGGACGCTCCGGCCGCGACCTACTTCACGCGCGGCTCGGGCCACACCGAGCGGGCCACCTACACCGAGCGCGGCGACGACTACAAGAACAACATGGACCGGCTGGCCCGAAAGTTCGAGACCGCAAAGCGATCCGTTCCGAAACCCGTCGTCTCCGCCGGCACGGGCTCGCGGGTTGGCATCATCGCCTACGGTTCCTCGGACTTCGCCGTCGAGGAGGCTCGCATCCTTCTTTCCCGCAAGGGCCTGAAGACCGACTACCTGCGGCTGCGCGCTCTGCCCTTCACGCCCGAGACCGTGGCGTTCATCGGAGCTCACGATCGCGTCTACGTCGTGGACCAGAACCGGGACGGCCAGATGTACGACCTGCTGCGCCTCGAGGCCGACGCCGACGCGCCAAAGCTGCGCTCGATCCGCCACTACGACGGCTTCCCGCTCGACGCCGAAACGGTCGTCGAGGGAATCGAGGCCGGGGAGAAGAAGTGATGTCCTCCGTCGCCGAGCCGAAAACGCCCCCCACCAACCGCGTCGGCCTGACCGTCAAGGAATACGGGGGCCTGAAGTCCACCCTCTGCGTGGGCTGTGGCCACGACGTGATCACGCGCCAGATCACCCAGGCGCTCTACGAGATGTCGATCCCGCCCTACAAGGTCGCCAAGATGTCGGGGATCGGCTGCTCGTCGAAGACGACGGCCTACTTCGCCGACCGCGGCCACGGCTTCAACGCCGTCCACGGGCGCATGCCCGCCGTCGCCACCGGCGCCGCCATGGTCAACCCCGAGCTCGTTTCGATCGGCGTGTCCGGCGACGGCGACACCGCCTCGATCGGCGCAGGGCAGTTCGTGCACCTTCTCCGCCGCAACGTGCCCATGGTCTACATCGTCGAGAACAACGGCGTCTACGGCCTAACCAAGGGCCAGTTCTCGGCGACGGCGGACGCCGGGTCGAAGCTGAAGACCGGTGTCGTCAACGACCTGCCGGCCATCGACCTCTGCGCGATGGCGATCGAGCTCGGCTGCGGGTACGTCGCGCGTTCGTTCTCCGGGGACATGAAGCAGCTCGTCGCGCTCCTGAAGGGCGCGCTGGCGCACCGGGGGACGGCGCTTCTCGACGTGATCTCGCCCTGTGTCACGTTCAACAACCACGACACCTCGACGAAGTCCTACAAGTGGGCCAAGGACCACGAGATCCCGATCCACGAGATCGGCTTCATCCCGTACTACGAGGAGATCTCGGTGGACTACGACCCGGGCACGACGCAGGACGTCGTGCTCCACGACGGCTCGCACATCCGGTTGCGAAAGCTCCGGGCCGACTACGACGCCACGGACAAGCGGCAGGCCATGTCCCTCGTGCAGGACGCGCAGGAAAAGCAGGAGTTCCTGACGGGGCTGATCTACGTCGATCCCCTCAAGAAGGACTTCCTGGAGCTTTCCGGCCTCTCCGGCGAGCCGATCGTAAAGCTGTCCGAGGCGCGCCTGCGGCCCTCCCCGGCGGCGCTCACGGAGATCATGGAATCGCTGAAATAGTCGTAGGCGCGGGGGGGGTCCGCGTCCCCGCCCGCGGGCGGCCGCGAGGGCCGCCCCTACGACCGATCAGGAATTCGAAGGCCTTTCCCGCGTTACAGGTGCATGCGCGAGGTCCTCGCCGTCGCCCTTCTTGTTGCGCCGACGCTCACGGCCGTCGCGTCCACTCCGAAGACGCGGCCCACTCCCGCGGCGACCAACTCCTGCTCGACCTGCAGGGAGCGGCGGCCCACCCTCGAGCCGTCTCGCTTCGCGAAGGGCTACGACGCCGAGGTCAAACAGGGCTACGAGACCGCCCGCAAGTACCCCGCGACCCTCGACCGCCTGCACTGTTTCTGCGAGTGCGCCGAAAGCCCGATGTTCCGCCACAAGACGCTGCTGACCTGCTTCGTCGACGCGCACGCCGCCGGCTGCGGCATCTGCCTCTCCGAAGCGCGCCTGGCCGGCGACCTGAAGGAGCGGGGGCTTTCCGACGACGAGATCAAGAATACCGTCGAGTCGGTGCACCGCACCGACGGCCACGGGCCGACGCGCTGACTCGGATCAGGACCAAAAACTAAGGACTCGTTCTCTTCGCGGCCTGGCTGGGTGCGTTCAAGGGCCCGGGCCCCGGGTCGCGGTCGGCCAGGGGAACGCCCTCGGCTCGCAGCCGCGGCCTCTCGCCCGCGCCCGGCACGACGGGCAGGCGCGAGGCGTCGGAGGGCGGGCTGGTACCGTCGCCCGGGTAGTACGGACGGTAGCCGTAGCCGTGCTGGAGGATCTCCTCGGGCGTTTCGCGAAGCCGGTCGATCGAGTACACCGCCTCCTCGCGCGTGAAGAACGCCATTTCGTAGTTGCGCGTCATCCAGATGGCGTCCTTCGGGCAGGCGTCCACGCAGAAGCCGCAGAACACGCAGCGCATCATGTCGATGTCGAAGACCAGCGGGTACTTCTCGTACGCGATCTTGGGGTGCTCCCCCGCCACGATCGTGATGCACTCGGCCGGGCAGGCCTGCTGGCACATGTAGCACGCCACGCACTTGAGCGTCCCGTCCTCGCGGGTCGTCAGGATGTGCTTGCCCCGGAAGCGATTCGAGTAGTCGCGCTTCTGCTCCGGGTACTGGATCGTCGGAAGGCCCTTGTAGTTCGTCAGGTTGCGAACCAGGTGCCGCAGCGTGACCGCCATCCCCTTGACGATCTCGGGAATGTAGAGCCGCTGGAGGAGCGTGAGCTTCTCCGGGTACTTGCGGGAGACGTCGATGACGCCGCTCACCGGTCCAGCTCCCCCGCGATGATGTTCAACGTCCCCAGCGTGGCAACCGCGTCCGACACGGTTCCCCCGACGATGATCTTCTCGAAAGCCGCCATGTTCGGGAAGCACGGCGGCCGGACCTTGAGGCGGTAGGGCCCGCCCCGCCCGTCCGAGACGGCGTAGAAGCCCAGCTCGCCATTGGCGCCCTCGACCCACTCGTAGCGCTCGCCGGCCGGCGCGCGGATGCCCTCCATGACGAGCTTGAAGTGGTAAATGAGCGATTCCATGTCGTGGTAGACGGCGTCCTTGGGCGGCAGCACGACGTGCCAGTCGTCCGAGTTGACGGGCCCCGAGGGCGGGAGGATGTCCACCGCCTGCCGGATGATCCTCAGCGACTGGCGCATCTCCTCCATGCGAACGAGGTACCGCGAGAAGTTGTCCCCGTCCTGCGCGATGGGGATGTCCCAGTCGAACCTGTCGTAGAAGTCGTAGGGCCGGGCCCGCCGGACGTCGTAAGGCACGCCCGAGGCTCGCAGCATCGGGCCCGTCAACCCCCAGCCGATCGCCTGCTCGCGGCTGACGATCCCGGTGCCCGAGAGGCGGTGGCGGACGATGCGGTTGTTGTTGACGAGCTTCTGGACATCGTCGAGGAACGGCGGAATGGACTCCAGCAGGCCCCGGCAGCGTTGCACGAAGTCCGGCGGCACGTCGATGGCGAGGCCGCCCACCCGGACGTACGACACCGTCAGCCGCGCGCCGCAACAGGCCTCCAGGAGGCTGTAGATGTTCTCGCGGTTCTGGTAGAGGTAGACGAAGTTCGTCAGCGCCCCGATGTCCACGAGGTTGGCGCCGATGCACACGCAGTGGTCCATGATGCGGGAGAACTCGGAAAGGATCGTGCGGATCAGCCGGCCTCGGTCCGGGATCGTGATGCCCAGCATCTTCTCGACGGTCCGCACGTAGCCCACGCCGTTGATCATGGCCGACACGTAGTTGAGGCGGTCCGTGTACGGGATGACCTGGTTCCAGTGGTGCTTCTCGGCCATCTTCTCGAAGCAGCGGTGGAGGTATCCGATGATCGTCTCGGCGCGGATGATCTTTTCGCCGTCCAGCCGCGCGATCAGGTGGATGATCCCGTGCGTGGCGGGGTGCGAAGGGCCGATCGAGACCGTCTGCGTCTCGAAGTGGCCGGCGCGCTCGTCGGTATGCCTCGCCCAGTCCGGAAAGCGCAGGTCCTCCTCGGCATAGAACCAGCGCTGGCCCGGGGCGTAGTCCTTGCGCAAGGCGTTGCCGACGAAGGCGTCGTGGCAGAGCAATCGATACAGGTTCGGATGCCCCGTAAAGTCGAAGCCGAAGAGGTCGTAGGCCTCGCGCTCGAACCAGTTGGCGGCCGGCCACACGCTCTCCACGCTCGGCAGCACCGGTCGCGCGTCCGGGGTGTCCGGCAGGACGATCCGAACGCGCGCATGCTCGTTCTTGACGAAGGAGTGGAGGTGGACGACGGCCTCGAACCGGGACTTCGATCCGCTGCGCTTGAGGTTGTCGACCCCGCAAAGGTCCAGGAAGAGCTCGTAGCGGCAGCCGGGGTCGTCGCGGAGGAACCGTGCGAGCGTCAGCCAGTCTTCGGGCCCGACCTCGATCGTGGGGAGGTCGCCGTCGACGACGACCGCCCGCGCGCCGGCCGGGGAGGCGGCAACGCGTTCACGCAGCTTCTCCGCGGCCGGAGACAAGACCGCGGCCTCGGCGACGGTCACGCGGGCTCACCCGCGGCGAATTTCGCCGAGCGGCTGTCGCGAGACTTCTCGCCCGAGGCGATCTTTTCCTGCAAGCGAAGGATGGCGTGGATCAGCTGCTCGGGGGTCGGCGGGCAGCCGGGCACGTAGACGTCCACCGGGATGATCTCGTCGATCCCCTGCGTCACGTGGTAGGCGCGGTAGAAGCCGCCCGAGGAGGCGCAGACGCCCATGGAGATGACCCACTTGGGCTCGGGCATCTGGTCGTAGATCTTGCGGAGCACGGGGGCGAGCTTGTCCGTGACGGTGCCCGCGACGATGAGCAGGTCCGCCTGGCGCGGGGAAAACCGCAGGACCTCGGAACCGAACCGGGAAATGTCGTAGTGCGCGGCGGAGACCGACATGAACTCGATGCCGCAGCAGGCGGTGGCGAACGGATAGGGCCAGAGGGAGTTCCTTCGGGCCCAGCCGACCATCTGTTCCAGGCGGGTGACCAGGAAATCCGCGCCCTGCCCGCCGCCCGCGGGGGGCCCCTGGCGGGACGGCAGCGCGCCCTTGCCTCCGAAGAGAGCCATCGCCGGGATTCTAGTTCAAACGATCGGGGGCTCGTCGGGAGCGTCGAGGGTCGCTCAACCGAACTTCACGGTATACGTGAGGCTCTTCATGTCCGGCATGCGGTCGAGGTACACGAGGCCGTCGAGGTGGTCGATCTCGTGTTGAAGCACCCGCGCGTGGTAGCCGGTCGCCTCGAACTCGACGGGCTTTCCCGAGCGGTCGAGAGCGCGCACGCGAATCGTCTCGAAGCGAGGCACCACGCCTCCCCAGAGAAACGGCACCGACAGGCAGCCCTCCGAGTCCTCTTCCATCGCCTTGCCCACACCCTCGTAGCTCGCGTTGAAGAGGGCCGTCAACGCGACATCCGGCTCGTTGCGCTTGCGGGTCTCTGGGTGCACCTCGTACAGGAAGGCGCGCAGCGGCGTGAACACCTGCGGCGCCGCGATGCCGGTTCCGTCGTACTCCCGCATGGTGTCCTCGAGGTCCGAGAGGAACGGCTCGTAGTCGCCCCGGGCCAGGGCCCGGGGGTCGACGTCCTGTGAGATCTGGCGCAGCGTCTTCACGCCGAGCTTGGCGACCTTGAGAATCATGGTTTGCGACCGCGGCACGCGAGGTTTGGTGCCCAGGGACGGAATTGAACCGCCGACACAGGGATTTTCAGTCCCTTGCTCTACCAACTGAGCTACCTGGGCATCCGAAAGGCACGAACCGGACCGCGGAGTCTAACGGATTACGCCCCCGCCGGGCAACGCCGTCCTAGTGCCGCTCGAGGACGCGCGTCTTCCTCGCGCCCGCCGGCGGGGGCGAGGGCGCGTCGCGCAGGGCGCGCGTCTTGCCGACGGCAAAGAGGCGGCCGTTGTTCTGCGTGTAGATCGCGCCGTCCGGACCGATCGAGAGCGGCGTGTACGCGGCGCCAAGCGCGGTGTCGAGGAAGATCCGTCCGACCATCGTGCCGTTGGGGCGCAGCGCGTAGAGGTACCCGTCCTCGGAGTTGATGTGCGTCACGCCCGCGCCGTCGACGGCCGGCTGGTTCACGCACCACTCGAAGCCGCCCGGGTCCGCGGGGACGCACGCGATCGTGCCGTCGGGCTGGCGCGAGCACGCCTGGCTCGTCGTGTTGGTGAACGACCATTCCTGCCCGAGAGCGGCGTCGAGCGAGACGACACGGTACTCCGGCGTCGTGTTCGGACAGAAGCCCGGATCGCCACAATAGGAACCCACGGCGTAGTGGTTCTCCTTCAGGAGGATCGAGTACGTCGCGTCGTGCGGGCGCACGGCGGGTGTGATGTCCCAGCCGAAGGGATACGTGGCGAGCACGTCGCCGCCCGCGCCGAACTTGAAGAGGTGGCCGCGCGAGCCGTTGTAGCGGGTGTACGCGCCGTAGAGCACGGAACCGTCGGACAGCACGACGGGCGAGGACGTGGACCGGTCCGTGACCGGGCCTGCCGGCAGCGTGTTGGTCTGCGGGTCGACACCCGGGGTGGCCCCCCCGCGACATC
>JBASRI010000017.1:0-4943 GCA_049273755.1 Thermoanaerobaculia bacterium | reverse complement strand
GGTCCCGGCGGCGGCGGCAACGGCGCTCCCGAGCGGGCCGATGACCTCACCGCGAGCGGCCCCGAGCGGCCTGCCGAGGGAGTCCTGTACATCCCGCCCAAGGACACGGCGCCGGGAGTGCTGGTGTCGGCGAAGGCCAACTACCTTCCGTCCGCCCGCGATCCGTTGGTCCCGCGTGAGCTGATCAACCGCGAGGGCCTGGAGGCCGGAGCCCTCGTGGCCGGGCTCGTCGCCGACGGAAACCGCCCGGTCCTCAAGAAGGTCACGTCCGTCGAAGGGATGGCCCCCGGAGACTTCCGCCAGCGTCCCGCCTTCACCGAGCTCGTCTCGATCGACCCGACCGCGATCCTCCAGCTCGAGACCGAGCCGGACGAGATGTGCGGGCGCGTCGTGGATCTGCTGGCGCCGATCGGACGCGGCCAGCGCTGTCTGATCGTCGCGCCCCCAAAGGCGGGGAAGACCACGCTCTTGAAGCGCATGGCGCACGCCGTCGAGGAGAACGACCGCGACGTACACGTGATCGTGCTCCTGATCGACGAGCGGCCCGAGGAGATCACGGACTTTCGGCGCAGCGTCACGCGCGGCGAAGTCATCGCCTCCTCCGCCGACCTCTCGGCCGAGAACCACATCGCTGTGGCCGAGATCGTGGCCGAGCGCGCGCGGCGCCTGATCGAATGCGGCAAGCATGTGATCATCTTCCTCGACTCGATCACGCGCATGGCGCGGGCCTACAACCAGATGCAGAAGGGCGGCGGCAAGATTCTCTCGGGCGGCATCGACGCCCGCACGATGGAGAAACCGCGCCGGTTCTTCGGCGGGGCGCGCAACGCCGAAGGCGGCGGATCGCTCACGATCGTCGCGACCGCGCTCGTGGACACCGGCTCGCGGATGGACGAGATCATCTTCCAGGAGTTCAAGGGCACGGGCAACACCGAGATCTTGCTCGACCGCGACCTCTTCAATCGGCGCATCTTTCCCTGCATCAACATTCCGCAGTCGGGCACTCGCAAGGAAGAGAAGCTCTACGGACCCGAGGACCTGCCCAAGATCGTCAAGCTCCGCCGGGCCCTTGCCGCCGTGGACAAGATCCAGGCGATGGAGCTGGTGCTCGGCCGCCTATCCAAGTTCCGGACGAATCGCGAGTTCCTGAAGAGTTTCTAACCCCTTCAATTCTTCTCGTTCGTCTCCGATCCGAAGAGCCGCCGGAACCAAGATTTCCGGACAGGTTCGGCCGCGGCGGTCCCCGGGGCGGTCTTCTCGGGGAGGGTCTCTTCGGTTGGCGGCGGCTTCTTGACGCCCATCGCGGGCATCAGGGCACCAGGACCTCCGAAGAGACCGATCTTGCGGGTCAGGCGGCGCATGGCTCACCCCCGTTCTGCGGCAATCCTACACCCGACGATCGAGCGCTAGACCTCTTCGGATGTCGGGAGCGAAGCCCGGCGAGGGAGTCAGGCTCGCGGTCGAGCGCGTTTCCGCGAGCCGCGAGCCGGTGGCGAGCCAGACTCCCGAGCAAGCGGAGCGACGTTAGCGCCGCCGGCTCTTCCGCTTCGTTCGTCCGTAGTCGGGCTCGGCGGCGGGAGCCTTGGGCTTTGGCGCTTCGCGCCGCTGCTCGGGCCGTTGGCGGAATCCCGCGGGCGGCCGCGGCGCCTGCGCGATGCGGCCGGAGCGGAAGAGCTCCTCGGTCGGCCACTCGACCGGGATCTTGCGGCCGACCCGCTCCTCGATCGCATCGAGGGAGAAGACGTAGTCGTCGCAGGCGAAGGAGACGGCCGTGCCTTGGGCGCCCGCCCGCCCGGTGCGCCCGATGCGGTGTACGTAGTCCTCGGAGTCCTGCGGCAGGTCGTAATTGATGACGTGGGAGACGCCCTCGATGTGGAGCCCGCGCGAGGCCACGTCGGTCGCGACCAGCACGGCGAGACGACCCTCCTTGAAATCCTGGAGCATCTTGAGGCGGCGATCCTGCGGAACGTTTCCGGCGAGAGCGCGCGTCGGGTAGCCGTTGGCCGAGAGTCCGCGCACCAGCTCCGCGGCGGTCGTGCGGCGGTTGACGAAGATCAGGACGCGGCTCCCGCCCTCCTTTTCGAGCAATCCGAGGAGGAGTCGGAACTTCTCCTTCGACGACACGTGGTAGAGGATCTCGGTGATGCCATGGGCCCCGACGCGCTCGGGTTCGATCTCGACTTTCTCGGCGTTGTTCGTGTGCTCGTAGGCCAGCTCCATCACCCGCATGGAGAGTGTCGCCGAGAAGAGCATCGTCTGCCGGCGGTCGTAGGGAGGGCAGCGCCGCAGGATTCTCCGCAGGTCCCGGATGAAGCCCATGTCGAACATTCGGTCGGCCTCGTCGATGATGAGGATCTCGACGTCCCGGAAGCTCACGGCGCCCTGCTGCTCGTAGTCGAGCAGCCGGCCCGGCGTCCCCACGAGCAGGTCCGGCACGGCCTTGACCTGCTCTCGCTGGAGCCTGTAGTCGATGCCGCCGAAGACCGCCAGGGTCGTCAGGCCCGTGTGGCGGCCGAGGAGCTCGGCGTCGGAGCGGATCTGGGCCACGAGCTCGCGCGTCGGTGCGACCACGAGAGCGCGGGGGCCGCGGGGCCGGTGAGCGGGCTTCTTGCCGAGCAGCCGCGTAAAGATCGTGATCAGGAAGGCGGCGGTCTTTCCGGTCCCCGTCTGGGCCTGGCCCGCCAGGTCGCGGCCGGCCAGGGTGATCGGCAGGGCCTTGGCCTGGATCGGCGTGGCGAAGACGAATCCCGCGTCGGCAATGCCCCAGCGAACCTCGTCCGGCAGGGAGTACTCCGAGAGGAGCGTTTGTGTAAGGTGGTGTTCCGTGGCGGCCTGAGTCATGAACCAGAGAGATACTACCCCAGTCCGCTCTAGCGGATGCGCTTGCCCCGAACGCCGAGCAGGGGCAGGCCCGTGGCGGCCGCCAGCGCCTCCCCGATCGCCCGCTTTTCGCCGTGGCCGGCCCCGCCGGCCACCGGATAGAGCCGATCCCGGGTTTGCGCCGCAAGACGCCGGACGGTCCAGGTCCACCACGGTGGCAGGGGCCAAAAGGTCTCGCGCCAGCACGAGATCTCGTCGCGGGGGATGCGGGCGACGCGCGTGTGCTCGAAGGCCGTGGTCTTCACGACGATCTCCCGTGCGTCCACCTCGATGGACTCCTCTCCAAAGGCCAGAGCTGCAAGCCCCAGCAACGCAAGGGGTGTGGACACGAGGAGGGCCAGCGTGAGGGCGATCAAGAGGGGCAGGGGCAGGTCCGCGAAGTCCGACCGCCTGAGGCCCGACTCCCACGCCTCGAAGAGCCGCGCGCAGCCGAGCACGGCGGTCACGGTCACGGCCGCCCCGATTCCGGCAATCCTCAGACGCCAGGCCCGCGCCCGCACGAGGGGCGGAATCTCGACGAGCACACCCCCCGGCCGGGGATGAATGGAGACGCGGCGCTGCTGTCGCCTGGACAACGGCCCGATTGTATGATCCGGGCTCCGGCGGAGCCGGTGACAGGAGGACGGTGTGGCCAGGAAAACAAAAAAAGTGAAAAAGAGCGCAAAGGCAGCGAGGAAAGGGAAGAAAGCGGCAAAGACGGCGAAAAAGTCGGCGCGTAAGCCCGCCCGGCGCAAAGCGGCGCCGCGGAAGGCCGCGAAAAAAGCGCCCGCGAAGGTCGCGGCGAGCAAGAAAACGCCCGCCAAGAAGGCTCCCGCGGCCCGCAAGGCCGCGTTCCCTCGCGTCCCCGCGGCCGCGGCGTCGCCGGTCGGCGAGGTCTACGGCGCGGGGAGCTGGAAGGAGGAGGAGCTCTCGGCCTCGGAGCTCGAAGTCGACGCCCCGGAGCTCGAGGCGGAGCTCGGCAAGCCCGAAGTCGGCGAAACGGAAGAAGAGGACGGCGAGTGGTGATTCTGTAGTAGCATCGAGCCAGTCAGCTCCCATTGCCGGGCTTTTGCTCGGCTGGCGCGGAAGAAGGCCCCGAAGTTTCGGGGCCTTCGCATTTGGTCCCAGTCAGGGTCCCAAGCCGGAGGGGAGTCCACCTGAGACCTGAGACCTGAGACCTGAGACTGCCGTGGTCTCCCTATCGCGAGATCGGCACCGGCCTGCGGTTCTTGTCCAGATTGACGTAGGTGACTTCCGCTTCGGTGACCCTCACGCGGTTGCCGAGGCCCTCGCCCGGTTGCGAGAACACTTCGACGGCGATCGTGATCGAGGTGCGGCCGATCTTGACCAGTCGCGTGTAGAAAGAGACGAGGTCGCCCACGTACACGGGCTCGTGGAAGACGACCTCCCGCATCGCGACGGTGACGATGAAACCGGCGCCGTGGCGCTTGGCCTCGACGGCGCCGGCCTGGTCGATGAACGAGAGGATCACGCCGCCGAAGATCGTGCCGTACGCGTTTGTGTCCTTGGGCATCATGATGACGCGGATCGAAGGCTCGCGGCTCTCGGCCGCGTGTCGCGGCGGGGTCACCGGGGCCGCGCCGAGGTCGGAACCTTGGGCGTCTGGAAGTTCGCGGAGACGCGCACGACGACGCCGTCGGTGAAGTTGACGATCATCGTGCCGTCGGCGAAGTAGTAAGTCCAGATCTCGCGGCGCGAGTCCTTGCCTTCGGTGCCCACCAGAATCGAGGGCTTCCCGACGGCGGAGACGAGCGCCTTGGCCTTCATCCCGGTCTCGGTCTTCTTTCGCGCGTCGGCGAGGGTGCCCGGAACGAACCCGGCCTCCACGCCGGCGATCGCTTCGGCCTCGCGGTACTCCCGATTCTCCCACCACCGCGGCAGCCACAGAGCGGCGGCCACGAGCAGCGGCAGGAAGGCCAGCGCCGCGTAGAGCCCTCGCCGGGGAGTCCGGGGCCCGTCCTTCAGCAAGGCAGGCCTCCCGTCGAAGAGAGCGCCAGCGTGACGGAGCGGGAGAGGCTTCCGGCCCGCTGTGCCAGCGCAGCCGCTTCCTCGGAGGCGGACGC
>JBASRI010000008.1:0-12089 GCA_049273755.1 Thermoanaerobaculia bacterium | reverse complement strand
GCGCGCGGCGGGGCGTGCGGGTCCTGACGGCGGGAGCGCCTCCGGCGGCCGCGACGATCGAGCGGGTCGAGGGCGAGCTCGGCTGGACGATCATGCAGGCCTACGGGCTGACCGAGACCTCGCCCTTCATCACGGTCTGCGAGCCGCGGCCCGAGCACGGCCGGCTCGAAGCCTCCGAGCACGCGGCCGTCAAGGCTCGCCAGGGCGTCGAGCTTCTGACGTCCGGAGAGCTGCGGGTCGTGGACGCGGAGGGCCGCGAAGTGTCTTGGGACGGGCAATCCATCGGAGAGATCGTCGTGCGCGGAAACGCCGTGATGGACGGCTACTACCGCGACCCGGAGGCGACCGCGGAGGCGATGCGGGGCGGCTGGTTTCACAGCGGGGACGCGGCCGTCGTGCATCCCGACGGCTACGTCGAGATCCGGGACCGATTCAAGGACGTTATCATCAGCGGGGGCGAGAACGTCTCGTCCGTCGAAGTCGAGGGCGTCCTGCTGCGGCACCCCGAGGTGCAGGAGGCGGCGGTGGTCGGCTTGCCCCACAAGAAGTGGGGCGAGGCTCCCCACGCGTTCGTCGTCCGGCGCCCCGGCGGCGCCGTGACGGAGATCGAGCTCCAGCAGTTCGCCCGCGAGCGCCTGGCGGGCTTCAAGTCGCCCAAGGGCGTGACGTTCCTGGACGAGCTCCCGAAGACCGCGACCGGCAAGGTCCAGAAGTACGTCTTGCGCAAGGGCCGGGCCGCGATCTCGCGGCAGTGATCCTGGCCTGTGTAGACATAGTCGAGTTACCGCCGGCCTGCGGCCGGCGTTGCCTACGGCCGTGGGTCTGCCGCTGGTGGCCGGCTTGAGGCAGAATCGCCCAGTTTCATGTCCATAGAGCGCCAATAAGAGCTGGTCGGGAAGCTCCAGGACCTCTCAGCTCCGGAGACGGCAAGGGCCCTGGAGGGTGAAGTGGCAGCGGTCACCGCTCCTCCCGCCGCCCTCCTCCGCCGGGCTTTCCGCGGGGAGCTTTGAAAGGCCGCTTGCAAAGCCTTGCGAGCTTTGAAAGAATATCACCCATGTCTTTCAAAGCGGTTTCGGCTTCGAAAATAAGCCTTCAAAACGTGGAGCCGGTAGGGTGAATCCGGAGGGTTTTTCCGCCCCCGAAGCCGGCCGGGTCGTGCGCTCTCCAGGCGGCTATTTCGCCTTCGTGCCGGCGCCCTTGCCACCCGCGATCCGTTACGACGACGAGCTCGTTCTGGCGCTCTCCCGCGCGGATTCGTCACTCTCGGAGTTGTCGGGGCTCGGCCGGCTCCTGCCTAATCCACACCTCCTCATCGCTCCCTATGTTCGCAAGGAGGCTGTCCTCTCCTCGAAGATCGAGGGAACGACGACGGACCTCTCGGAGCTTCTGCAGGACGAAGCCGGCGCGGAGCTGCCCGCGCGGGATCCGGACGATGTCCGCGAGGTTCGTAACTACGTCCGAGCTCTCGAGTACGGCGTTACGCGCCTCAAGAAGCTGCCGCTCTCCCTGCGTCTGGTTCGCGAACTGCACGAGCGCCTGATGCGGAGTGTGCGCGGAGATCAGGCGACACCGGGCGCGTTTCGGCGTTCACAGAACTGGATCGGCGCCTATGGCAGCACTCCGGACACGGCATCCTACGTTCCACCTCCCGTCGAGGAGCTGCAGGCTTGCCTCGACGCCTGGGAGAAGTTCCTTCACCAACGCGACCGGATCCCCGATCTCGTCCAGTGCGCCCTAATGCACGAGCAGTTCGAGGCCATCCATCCGTTTCTGGACGGAAACGGTCGCATCGGCAGACTCTTGATCACTCTCTTCCTGATCGAGCGCAATCGCCTGAGCCAGCCCCTTCTCTACTTGTCGGCATACATCGAGCGAAATCGCACTGCGTACTACGAGCTCCTGCAACGTGTCCGAACCCGCGGTGACTGGCGCTCCTGGATTCTCTACTTTCTCCGAGGAGTCGCTGAGATTTCGAACGAGGCGGTTGAGCGCTCGGGCCGGCTGATGGAACTCCGGGAGAAGCTCCGGAACAAGGTCGCGGGGAAGCGCAACGCCGTACGTCTACTCGAACAGCTCTTCGAGAATCCCTACGTAACGGTGGCTGGCGCCGTGAAGTTGCTGGGTGTCTCCAACCCGACGGCTCGCCAGGCGGTCAAGCATCTGCAGGCAGCCGGGGTTCTGTCCGAGACGACCGGACGAGAGTGGGGGAGACTCTACCTGGCCAGGCCCATCCTGAAAATCCTGGAGATGAACGAGACGAATGAGAAGACAGCTCGCTAGAACCAACGGAAAGCGCCTCGCCTCGCCGCAGTCGGTCAACTCGGCGGTCAAGGCGATCTGCGACATCGATGAGCTCTTCCGGCTCGTCCCATCGCGCGGCAACAGGGAGCGGAGTTGGACCGTCGGCCGGGCTGAAATCGAAGCCAAGGGCTACGACCTGAAGGCCGTCAACCCGAACGCGAAGTCGGACGAGGACACTCGAACCCCGGAGCAGCTTCTCGACATCATCGACGAGAAGGGGAGGGAGGTCGCCGAGGCGATTGCGGCTCTCCGGAGTCTCCTTGGAGCGGATTCGTGAAACAAGAAAGAGACAAGCCCTTCTTAGGGCCGTGGCGGATCCGGGCTCTGAAGCAGGAAGATCAGAAACAATTCGGCTTGGTCGCTCCCGCGTTCATACGGTTCGATCCGGACTGGCACGGAGAGTTTCGACTGGGCGCCATCCTCGGGAGCCTCGACTGCCGGTTTCAGGGCTCGCGCTACCTCACGGTCGAGTTTTCCTGGGTCGGCCTCGATGACGGCCAACCGGCCTCCGGGCGGGGCTGGTGCGGCATGGACGGGTCTTTACTGCGAGGCAGCATTTTCCTTCACGGCGGCGACGAATGGTTGTTCGAAGCGCTGCGCGCGCCGAGAGGCCGACGGCATTCCCGCCCCAGAGCTCCTTCGGGCCGACGCTTGCGCCTGGTGTAGCCTCGCGAGCATGAAAAAATTCGCCTGCTTCGTGGCGCTCGTCGCGGCGTGCGCCTTGGTTCGCGCCGAGGACCTCAAGGAGCGTGCGCACCGGGTTCACCGCAGCGCGATCGTCGTGGACACGCACGAGGACGTGCCCGAGGAGCTCGAGAAGAACTGGAAGGACCTCTCGATCCGCAACGTCGTCGGCCACGTCGACATCCCGCGTTGGAAGGAAGGCGGCGTGACGGCGCCGTTTCTGGCGGCCTACGTCAACGCCGACTACGCGAAGTCGGGCGGCGCGGCGAAGAAGGCCCTCGAGTTCATCGACCTGATCCACGGGATCGTGGACGCCCATCCGAAGGACCTCGTCTTCGCAGACTCGGTCGCGGGCATCCGGCAGGCCAAGAAGGACGGAAAGATCTCGATTCTGATCGGCATCGAGGGCGGCCATGCGATCGAGGACTCGCTCGGCGCGCTGTCGGCCTTTTACCGGCTGGGCGTGCGCTATATGACCCTGACGCACACGAACACGAACAACTGGGCGGACTCCTCGGGAAACTTCTTCCAAACGGAATTCCACCCGAAGACGTATGCCGTCCACGACGGCCTGACGGACTTCGGGCGACAGGTCGTCTTGGAGATGAACCGTCTGGGAATGCTGGTGGACGTCTCGCACGTCTCCGACAAGACGATGGCCGACGTGCTCGCCGTGTCGAGGGCGCCGGTGTTCGCGTCGCACTCCTCGTGCCGCGCGCTCTCGAACATTCCGCGCAACATGACCGACGACCAGATCAAGGCGGTCGCGGCGAAGGGCGGCGTCGTGATGGTCAACGTCAGCACGCTCTTCCTCGACCAGAAGTCCGTGGACGCCTACCTCGTGGCCCGGACGGCTCTCCTGCCGCAGGTCGCCGAGATTCGCGAGCGCCTGAAGGACGATCCGAAGAAGCGCGACGAAGAAGTCCGCAAGCTGCTCAAGACCGTCAAGTACCCCGACGCGGACTGGGCGAAGGCCGTCGACCACCTCGAGCGGGTCATGAAGCTCGGGGGTCCGCAATCGGTCGGCCTCGGAACCGATTTCGACGGGATGGAGGACCCGCCCCGCGGGCTCGAGGACGTCTCCAAGCTGCCCAGGCTGACCGAAGAGCTCTTGCGGCGCGGCCACTCCGAAGAGGAAGTGCGCGGGGTCCTGGGCGAGAACTTCCTCAAGTTCTGGGACCGGGTCGAGGCCGCGAAGAAGGCCATGCCCCCGCGGACCGAGCCGCTCCCGTTCTCCAAGCCGGGCTCGTGAGGGCCACTTGTCATCCCGAGCGGAGCGAGGGATCCCTTTTCGAGCCTCAGTTCCCTTGGAAAGGGATCCCTCCTCGCTGCGCTCCTCGGGATGACAGAGAGTCCTATATGATGCCGCGGCCATGATCGACTTACTGCAAACCGCGCCGACGGGCCCCGGAGGCGCTGCGGGAGGGCTCGTGCAGTTCCTCCCGATGATCTTCATCTTCGTCATCTTCTACTTCCTCCTCATCGCGCCGATGCGCAAGAAGCAGCGCAAGACGCAGGAGATGCTCTCGAAACTGAAGAAGGGAGACGAGGTCGTCACGACCGGCGGCATTTTCGGGCGCGTCACCGCGCTCGACGAAGAGCGCGGCTTCGTGATCCTGCAGATCTCGGACAACACCAAGATCAAGGTGCTCCGCAGCGCGATCGGCGGGCTGGCCGGGGAGCCCGAGGCAACTACCGCTGCGACCGGCACTTAACCGCGGCCGGCGGCCGGTTCCGAGTTTCGAGTCGCGAGTTTCGAATCGGGCACGCGACGCCCGCCGAGCTCGAGACTCGAAACTAGAAACCCGAGACTCATTCCGGTAGACTCCGGCGTTCTTTTTTTGGAGGCAGGTTTGGGCAAGAAGCTTCGCTGGCGCGTCCTGTTGATCCTCCTGGTGTTGGCGGGAGCCGTCGCCGGGTACGTTTTCGTGGGCTACTCCCACGCCCAGAAAGAGTGGACCGGGCCGGGCAAGCCGACCCTCAAGGACGCCTTGAAGAAGGCGATCAAGCTCGGTCTGGACCTGCGGGGGGGAATCCACCTGGTTCTTCAGGTCAACACCGTCGACGCCCTGAAGGCCGAGCGGGACGACGCCGTCGAGGCGCTGAAGACCGAGACGAAGGACGCGAAGATCGGGGCGATCGAGCTGCCCACCGACACCTCTTTCGCCGTGACCGTCACCCCGGAGACCGACCAGTCGAAGCTCGAGGACGTGGCCAAGCGGTTCCTGTCGGAGTGGACCTACAGCACCGGCGGCGGCAAGTGGACCTTCGCGCTCAAGGACGCCGCGCGGCGCCAGATCGAGGACAACGCCGTGGCGCAGGCCCTCGAGACCATCCGAAATCGCGTGGACGAGTTCGGGGTCTCGGAGCCGTTGATCGCGCGCCAGGGCAAGGACCGCATCCTCGTCCAGCTCCCCGGCATCGACGATCCCAAGCGCGTGAAGGACCTGATCAAGAACACGGCCTTCCTCGAGCTCTCGCTGGTCGAGGCCGGTCCTTCCACCGAGGCGGCTCTGACCGCGACCTACCCCGGCGGCAAGATCCCCGACCAGTTCAAGCTGGTCGAGGCCAAGCCCGAGGCCGGCAGCCGCGAGCGGTCGTACTACGTCGTGCGCCGGCAGGCGGTGATCACGGGACGGGACCTGAAGAACGCGCGGCCGACGCAGGGGCAGTTCGGCTCGCACTCCGTGACCTTCTTCCTGACGGCGGGCGGCTCGCAGAAGTTCGGCGTGGCCACCGGCGCCAACATCGGCAAGCGGCTGGCGATCATTCTGGACAACCGGGCGCAGTCGGCGCCGAGCATCAAGGACCGGATCACGGACCAGGGCGTCATCGAGGGGTCCTTCTCTCCGGAGGAGGCCAACGACCTCGCTCTCGTGCTGCGCGCAGGCGCGCTGCCGGCGGGACTGACGTACCTCGAGGAGCGCACGGTGGGCCCGTCGCTCGGACTCGACTCGATCCGCAAGGGCATCACGGCGTCGGTCGTCGGGGCGCTCCTGATCTTCGTCGCGATGGCGCTGTACTACCGGCGGGCCGGCTGGAACGCCATCATCGCGCTGATCCTGAACGCCCTCCTGCTGGCGGCGGCGATGGCCATGTTCGAGGCCACGCTGACGCTGCCGGGCATCGCCGGCTTCATCCTGACGATCGGCATGGCCGTCGACTCGAACGTCCTCGTCTTCGAGCGCATCCGCGAGGAGCTGCGCAACGGACGGGCGCCGAGGGCCGCGATCGAGAACGGCTTCTCGAAGGCGTTCGCGACCATCGTGGACACGCACGCGACGACCATCATCTCGGCGCTGTTCCTGCTCCAGTTCGGGACCGGGCCGGTGAAGGGCTTCGCGGTCACGCTGATCATTGGCTTGCTCATTTCCATGTTCACCGCGGTGTTCGTGTCGCACACGATCTTCGAGCTCGAGTACGGGCGCCGGCAGCACATCGACGCCGTTTCGATCTGAGAGGAAGAGAGAGATGGAGCTTTTCCGCCAGACCAACATCGACTTCCTCAAGTACAAGTGGTGGGCCATCGGCGCATCCTGGGCGCTGATCGCCCTGGGCATCTTCACGGTCTTCGTCCAGAAGGGGCTGAAGTTCGGCATCGACTTCTCGGGCGGCACCCAGATCGCCGTCCGGTTCGCCCAGCGACCCGACATCGACCGCCTGCGCACCCTGCTCGACGCCGCGAACCTCGGCGAGATCGGGATCCAGCGCTATGAGGACCCTGCGAAGAACTCGGTGCTCATCCGCGTGCAGCAGCAGTCCAAGGAGGGCCGCGACGTCGTCGGCGAAGTGATGAACGTTCTGCGGCAGGGGCTCGAGGCGCCGGCCGACCCGGGCAAGATCGACATCAACATGG
Source organism: Thermoanaerobaculia bacterium (assembly GCA_049273755.1). Classification (GTDB taxonomy): domain Bacteria; phylum Acidobacteriota; class Thermoanaerobaculia; order UBA5066; family Gp7-AA6; genus DAHUXD01. The sequence continues at coordinate 5,248 of JBASRI010000008.1, read as the reverse complement.
AAGGCAAGGCCACGCTGGCCGCGCGCCTGGCGGCCGCCGACCCGGACCGCGTCGCCGGCCGGCCCGACACGGACCCGGCGTCGTACTACACACAGGCTGCCGAGCGGATCATCGCGCGGCGCTCGGAGCTCGGTCTCTTCAAGTCGCAGGCCGAGGCGACGACCGCCGAAGGGATTTCCCAGGCGGTCAAGGCCTGGCTGCAGGCCAACACTTTCACCGGGCCATTCGTGGTGCTCTCGGCGGAGAACGTGGGGCCGCAGGTCGGAAAGGACCTCCAGAAGAAGGCGCTGCTGGCGATCGTGTGGTCCACGATCGGCATGCTGGCCTACATCGCGTTCCGCTTCCGCTCGGTGCCGTTCGGCGTGGGCGCAATCGTGGCGCTGGTCCACGACACCCTGATCACCGTCGGGCTGCTCGCGCTGCTGGGCCGCGAGTTCAACCTCATCGTCGTGGCCGCGCTGCTGACGCTCATCGGCTACTCCGTCAACGACACCGTCGTGGTCTACGACCGCGTGCGCGAGAACCTGAAGACGCCCAAGAAGGAGCCGCTCGAGACCGTCATCAACCGCTCGATCAACCAGACGCTCTCGCGGACGATCCTGACCTCGGGCGCGACGATGCTCGTCGTCATCGCCCTCTACTTCCTGGGTGGAGAGGTCCTGAACACGTTCGCGCTGACGCTGATCATCGGCATCATCATCGGGACCTACTCCTCGATCTACGTCGCCGCCGCCATCGTCGTCATCTGGAAAGACTTCAAGAACCGCCGCAAGCTCGCGGCCGTGCCGGCACCCGTGAAGGCCGAGCCGGCGCTGCCGGCCGCACCGCCCCCGTCGACGGGCAAGAAGAAGCAGAAAGGGCGATAAACGGCAGCCTCCTCCTTTTTGCCTTCGCACCCCTAACGCCGTACGCTTAGCCTGTGATCCACTTCGAGGAGATCCTCGAAAAAGTCGAGGCCTATAACCCCAACAGCGACCTGGACCTGCTGCGCAGGGCCTACGTGTTCTCGGCCCGCGAGCACAAGGGGCAGGTGCGCCGCTCGGGCGAGCCGTACCTGGTCCATCCCCTGAACGTCGCCTCGATCCTGGCGGACCTGAAGGCCGACGACATCTCGATCGTGGTCGGGCTGCTGCACGACGTGCTCGAAGACACGCTGACGTCCAAGGAGGCGATCGCCCAACAGTTCGGCCAGGAGATCGCGGAGCTGGTCGACGGCCTCACGAAGATCGGCAAGTTCTCTTACGTCTCCCGCGAGGAGGAGCAGGCCGAGACCTTCCGCAAGATGATCCTCGCGATGGTCTCCGACCTGAGGGTCGTGATGGTCAAGCTCGCCGACCGGCTCCACAACATGCGCACGCTGGGGTTCCTCCCCGAGGCCCAGCGCCGCGAGGTCGCCCGGGAGACGCTCGACATCTACGCTCCGATCGCGCACCGCCTCGGCATGGGAAGCGTGAAGGGGGAGCTCGAGGACCTGTCGTTTCTGTATCTCGAGCCCGAGGAGCACGAGCGCGTCGCGCGAGAAGTCGCCCGCCGCATGAAGGTCTCCGAGGCAATGACGGGCGAGATCCGCCGGAGGATCGAGACGCGCCTCTCCGACGCGGGCGTTTCGGCGGAGGTGTCGGGGCGCATGAAGCGGTACTTCTCGATCTGGCTGAAGATGAAACGCACGGGGGTCGAGGCCGCTCAGCTCTACGACATCCTGGCCTTCCGCATCGTCGTCCCCGAGACGCGGGACTGCTACGCCGCGCTCGGCATGGTCCATCAGCTCTGGCGCCCGGTGCCCGGCCGCATCAAGGACTACGTCGCGATGCCGAAGCCCAACTTCTACCAGTCGCTCCACACGACGGTCATCGGAGAGGCCGGACAGCCTTTCGAGATTCAGATCCGGACCCGCGAGATGGACCTGATCGCCGAGCGCGGCATCGCCGCGCACTGGAAGTACAAGGAAGGGCGGCTGGGGCCGCACGCCGACGACGCCCGCTTCCAGTGGCTGCGGCAGCTCGTGGACTGGCAGAGCGACGTCTCGGATCCGCGCCAGTTCCTGTCCTCGCTCAAGGTGGACCTGTATCCCGACGAGGTCTACACGTTCACGCCCAAGGGAGAGGTCTTCGCGTTTCCGCGCGGCGCCACGCCGATCGACTTCGCCTACCGCGTGCACACGGACGTGGGTCACCGCTGCGTGGGCGCGCGGGTCAACGGGAAGCTCGTGCCGCTGCGCACGCCGCTCCAGAGCGGCGACATCGTGGAGATCCTGACGGCGCCCAACCAGAGCCCCTCCCGCGACTGGCTGTCCTCGGTCGCCACCAGCCGCGCCCGGCACAAGATCCGCCACTTCATCCACGAGGAGGAGAAGCGCCAGGCGGTCGAGCTGGGGCGGCGCCTCCTGGAACGCGAGCTCAAGAAGTTCAAGCGGACGCTCAAGAAGCTCGGCGCCGACGGGAGCCTGGCCCGGGAGCTCTCGCAGTGGGGCTTCTCGAAGCCCGAGGACCTATTCGCGGCGATCGGATACGGGAAGCTCGCGCCTCGGACGGCGCTCGAGCGGTTCGTCACGGCCGAGGAGCTGGCCCGTCCCGAGAGCGAGAAGAAGGAGTCGGCCGTCTCGCGGGTCGTCCGCAAGATCCTGCCCTTCGGGGTGCCGGACATCGTCGTCGTCGGTCACAACGACCTGCTGGCGACGCTTGCGAAATGCTGCAACCCGGTGCCGGGGGAGAAGATCCTCGGGTACGTAACCCGGGGCCGCGGCGTGTCGGTGCATTCCGAGAGCTGTCCCAACGTCAAGAACCTGCTTTACGACCCGGGGCGCCAGATTGACGTCACCTGGGCGGGGGAGAAGCGGGCATCCTACGCCATCGAGCTGGAGGTTTCGACCGAAGACCGGCCGGGTCTGCTCGCCGACGTTACGCAGGCCATCGCCGGCGAGGGTTCCAACATCCGCCGCATCGAGGCGCGGGCGGAGGAGACGCGGGAAGCCACCGTCAGCGTCTCGCTCGAGACCTCGGATTTGAAGCAGCTCGAGAAGATCGTCAACCGCATCCGGGCGATCGCCGGCGTCAAGGACGTGGTGCGAAAGTACAACGTGCCGAAGGCGGGGGAGAGGGAGTAGAGGCAGACGTCAGGCGGCAGACAGCACCCGCTTGTGCTCGCTTTCTGTCGTCTGCGGTCTGGGTTTCTAGGCTGTTTTCACCTTCGGCCGCGGCGCGGGCTTTGCGACCTTGCCCGAACGGATGCAGCGAGTGCACGCCGACACGCGCTTGGGCATGCCGTCGACGACGGTGCGCACGGTCTTCAGGTTCAGATGCCACTTGCGATTGGTGATGTTGTGCGCGTGGCTGACGCGGTGCCCGGTCATCGGGGTTTTTCCGCAGAACTGACAGTGCTGAGCCATCGTTTTCCTCGCTTCGCGACCGGTCGGTCGAAAAAACCCGCGAAGCCTACATCGCGCGCGCGTCGGAAGCAAGAAAGAACAGCTGTTCGTAATCGCCCGTACCTGTCCGAGAGGCTTAACTCACTCTAGGCTGGCGGTTTCTCTCCGTTCGTCTCTTGACTACGGAAAAACCTTTTGCTATTTTGACAACCAGCCGAAATAACCATAGGTCAAAGCCCGTAACCGTTTGAATTCTTTCGGTGGGGCGAAGCGTGCTGTTTAAGAAGTCCAAGAACCTGGTAGGTCTGGACATCGGGTCCTCGGCGATCAAGCTCGTCGAACTCAAGGACTCGAAGGCCGGGGGCTATCGGCTCGTCAAGACCGGCCTGGAGTCGCTGTCGCCCGAAGCGATCGTCGACGGCGCCATCATGGACTCGTCCCTGGTGGTCGACACGGTCAACCGGATCGTCTCCTCCTTGAACGTGCGCAACCCCGACTTCGGGACCTCCCTCTCGGGGCACTCGGTCATCATCAAGAAGATCTCGCTCCCGGCCATGTCCCCGGAGGAGCTGGCGGAGTCGATCCGCTGGGAGGCCGAGCAGTATGTCCCTTTCGACATCAACGACGTCAACCTGGACTACGTCGTCCTCGAGTCGGGCGGCGGCGAGACCATGGACGTCCTCCTGGTGGCCGTCAAGAAGGACAAGATCGGCGACTACACCAGCGTCATCACGCAGGCCGGCAAGACGCCGGTCCTCGTGGACGTGGACGCCTTCGCCCTCCAGAACGCCTACGAGGCCAACTATCCCGTGGAGCCGGGCCGCGTCGTGGCGCTGGTCAACATCGGCGCCTCCGTGACCAACGTCAACATCCTCTCCGGCTCCAACACCATCTTCTGGCGCGACATCTCCTTCGGCGGTAATCAGTACACCGACGCCATCCAGAAGCAGCTCTCGCTCTCCTTCGACCAGGCCGAAGCCCTCAAGAAGGGCGAGAAGTCCGGTGATCAGTCGCTTCAGGACATCCTTCCGATCCTGCGGTCGGTTTCCGATGACCTCGCCCAGGAGCTGCAGAAGACGTTCGACTTCTTCCTCGCGACGACCTCCACGGAGCGGATCGACCAACTCTTCGTCTCCGGAGGGTCCTCCCGGGTCGTGAACCTCGACACCCAGCTGAAGGAGCGGTTCTCGATCCCCGTCGAGATCCTGAACCCGTTCCGCCAGATCGACATCGCGGGCGCGCCGGTTTCGGGCGAATGGCTCACCGACAACGCCCCCAGCCTCGCGGTCGCCGTCGGGCTCGCGATCCGGCACGTCGGGGACGAAGCGGCTTGATCAGGATCAACCTCCTCACAGAGGCCAGGGCCGCGGCCGCCAAGAAGAAGGGGCCGGCCCTTCCGACGGGGGCCAAGCTCAACAATCTGCTTCTGATTGGAGGCCTGGCCCTCGGCTTGATCTACATCGGAACGATGTTCCTCGTGCTGACTTCGAAGCGCCGGCACCTGGACGAGGAGATCGGGAAGGCCCGCGAAGAGGTCGCCCGCCTGAAGTCCATCATCGACGAGGTCAAGGGATACGAGGACAAGAAGCGGAGCCTCGAGGCCAAGATCGCTCTGATCAACAGCCTGAAGACCAACCAGAAGGGCCCGGTGCGTTTGATGGACGAGGTCTCCAAGGCCCTGCCCGACCTGGTCTGGCTGACCGACATGGTCATGCAGGGCGGCCAGCTGACGCTCAAGGGTCGGACCCTCTCGCCCAACGCCGTCGCCACGTACCTCGAGAACCTCAAGAAGAGCCCATACTTCGCCGAGCCCGTGTTCAAGAACCTGGGTCGCGAGCCCGGACCCCAGGGCATCTACGCCTGGGAGATGACGGTGACCTTCAC
>JBASRI010000004.1:0-2126 GCA_049273755.1 Thermoanaerobaculia bacterium | reverse complement strand
CGGCAGCGGCGCGGGCAGCGCGCCCGCGGGCTCGCCGCGGAAGGAGCCGAGCAGGTTCGCGAAGGGTTCCTGAAACTTTCCCGTCGAGAAGGCGGACATCATTGCCGCCGTGTGGGTCGCGGCTCCTCCGATGGGAACAGGCGGCGTGGGAGGCGCCTTGCGGATGTCGAGCATGCTCTGGATCGGTGTGATCCCGCAGATGGGATCGCGGGCGAAGGGCCAGCCGTACGCCAGCGCGCCGACGAGCTTGCCGTCGACATAGATCGGGCTGCCGCTCATCCCGGCGATGATGCCGGTCTTCGCGATCGCCTCATTCTCGATGCGGGCGAGGATCAGGTCCTGCTTCGGGGCGTAGCTCTTCAGAACGCCCACGATCTCGACGTCGAACCGTTGCACGCCCTTGCCGTCGCCGAGGTCGGAAAGACCGTACCCTCGCATCCCGGGAGTCACCTGCTCGGCGGGAAGAATCTCCGTCGGCAGGGACGTGGCGCTCGCGGCGGCGAGACCCGCCAGAATGATCGCGAGCACAACTCGACACACGAACGGCCTCACATCGGGGACAACTCCGCCGGATCTGGACTCCATTCCCTTTGACCCTCTCTTCTCCCTATGTTACGGTCGAAACCGATGCTGGGGACCGATTTTCAGCCCGTCACCACCGAAAACCTCCCCCACGGCAACTCGATCCTCTCCTTCTTCTGGGACACCGGACCCGTCGCCAAGGTGGTCCTGGGCATCCTTTTGTTCTTCTCCTTTGTCTCGTGGGTGATCATCTTCGCCAAGTTCCTGCGCCTGCGGCGCGTGTCTCGCCAGTCCGAAAAATTCGTCAGTTTCTTCCGCAAGTCAAAGCGTTTTTCGGAGGTCAACACCTTCGCCGGGGAGCTCTCGGACACGCCGCTGACAACCCTGTTCAAAGCCGGTTACGCCGAGCTCGACGCCCAGGTCAAGGCCAATCGCGCCGACGAGAACCCGGCGACCGGCGGCGCCGGCCAGAGCAAGCTCCTGATCAAGAACATCTCGGGCATCGAGCGCGCCCTCGAGCGGGCCATCGGGGTCGAGATGTCGCGGCTGACTCGCAACATGACCTTCCTGGCCACGACCGCCGCGGCCACGCCGTTCATCGGCCTCTTCGGCACCGTGTGGGGCATCATGCAGTCGTTTCGCGCGATCGGCGAGACCGGCTCGACCTCCATCGCCGCGGTCGCCCCGGGCATCTCGGAAGCGCTGATCAACACGGCCGCCGGGCTGGCCGCCGCCATTCCCGCGATGATCTTCTACAACTACTTCATGGGGAAGGTCCGGGAGCAGCGGGCGGGAATGGAAGATTTCTCGCTCGAGTTCATCAACCTGGCCGAGAGGAACTTCACCTAGGAAGGCGGTGTCTCCCTAGCAATGGCCTTCCAGCGGCAGTCGGGCGACCCATTCGACCACCTCGCGGACATCAACGTCACCCCCCTGGTGGACGTGATGCTGGTGCTCTTGATCATCTTCATCGTCACGGCGCCGATGCTCCACACCGGCATCTCGGTCGCGCTGCCGAAGACGGCGACGACGAACCTGCGGTCGAACCCGGAGGATCCGATCGTGCTCTCGATTTCGAAGGACGGTCTCTACTACATCAATGAAACGCCGGTGGCGCGGGGCCTGCTCCGGGAGCGGTTGCGCGCGATCCTGCGGGGGCGCCGCGAGAAGGCCGTGCTCCTGAAGGCAGACCGCGGTTTGTCCTACGGCACCGTCATCGAGACGCTCGACTTGCTCAACCGAATGGGCATCGAGAGTCTCGGCCTCATGACGGACGCGTCGGGGTCCACGAGGAAGTGACCGAGAACCATTTTTCGGCAGCCGGCTGATGGATACCGTCGCCAACGTCCTCGCCGAACGCCGCGAGGAGCGGATCGCCTGGGGGCCTGCGGCCCTTCTCGCCCTCGTGCTGCACGCGGCCGTCCTCGGGGCCTTGCTCGTGTCGGTCTTTGCCAAACCCATGCGCTACGCCGCGCCGCGGGCGGTGGCCGTTCGCCTGATCCGGATGGGCTCGCCGACCGCTCCCGAGCTCCGCACGGCGCCCGCGCTGGCCCCGCCGGCGCCGGCCGCCGCCGAGAAACCGAAGATCGAGAAGCCGCCCGAAG
>JBASRI010000003.1:0-2819 GCA_049273755.1 Thermoanaerobaculia bacterium | reverse complement strand
GTCCACGGCGCCGGTGTGGATGTCGAAGTGCGACCCGAGGTACTTCATGCTCATCGCCGAGCATTCGATGTGCCAGCCTGGACGCCCCGGCCCCCAGGGCGAGTCCCAGGAGGGCTCGCCGGGCTTGGCCGCCTTCCAGAGCACGAAGTCCTTGACGTCCTCCTTCTCATACTCGTCGTCGGCGACCCGGTCGCCGCGGCGCGCCTGTGTCAGGTCGATCCCGGAGAGTTTCCCGTACTCCGGGAAGGTCGCGATCCGGAAGTAGACCGACGCTTCCGACTCGTAGGCGTGCCCGCGCTCCAGGAGCTTCGCCGTCAGCTCCTGCATCTCGGGCACGTGATCGGTCGCGCGCGGGTAGAGCTCGACCCGCTCGAGGCCGAGCCGGTCGATGTCTCGGAAGAAGAGGTCCGCGTACTTCGTCGTGAAGTCGCGCAGCGGCAGCCCCGCCTCGAGCGCGCCTCGGATCGTCTTGTCGTCCACGTCGGTCAGGTTCATGACCTGTGTGACCCGCCAGCCCTTCGCCTTCAGGTACCGCCGCAGGACGTCCTCCCAGAGGAAGGTGCGCAGGTTCCCGATGTGGACGACGTTGTAGACGGTGGGCCCGCAGGTGTACATCCGCACGTGCCCCGGCTCGAGCGGCGAGAACTCGACCAGGCGGCGGCCCAGCGTGTTGAAAACCTTAAAGCTCACCAGATCCCCTTCGCTTTCTGGCGGCGGATCTTTCGCCAGGTGAGCTCCCGCTTCAAGCCCCTCAAGCGGTCGACATAGAGCCGTCCGTTCAAATGGTCGGTCTCATGGCACAGCGCACGCGCCAGAAGGCCCGTGCCCTCGATCTCGCGCACGGCGCCCGACGCGTCCAGCGCCCGGACGCGGACGCGGGCGGGCCGGACGACCTTCTCGGAGAGATCCGGAACGGACAGACAGCCCTCGTCCTCCTTTTGCTCGCCCGACTGCTCCAGGATGACCGGGTTTACGAGGACAATGACGCCGCCGGGATCCGCGCCCACCGAGATGTCGACGATCGCCACCTTCTTGTTGACGCCGATCTGCGGCGCCGCCAGGCCGACTCCGGGAGCCGCATGACACGTCTCGATCATGTCCGCGACGAGACCCGCGAGGTTCTCGGACGAGGGATCCACGTCCGCGTTCTCCGCGGTCAACCGTGGATCACCGTAGCGCACGATGTCGCGGATCAAGAGCGGTCGGCTCCGCCGGCGCGAGAAGAGCCGGCTGCGCCTCTGTCCTCCCTGTTCCCAAGGGTGTCTCCCCGACGTGACAACGCCTCGGGAAACCGCGTCCGACCTGCTCGCATAAGTGCTCGATTTAAAGCACATTCTGTCCGATGCGGCAAGCTCCCGCCGTGGCACACGGCTCGCACTTCTCAGTACCCGGGAGAACTGAGAAACCATGAACGTGAAGCGCATCGGTCTACTGGCTGCTTCGATCGCCTTCCTGGCGGCGGGCGGGGCTCTGGCGGACAACGGGAGGAGCGCGTACACCTACATCCGGGAATCCACGGGCCAAGTGACGGTCGACTCCAGCTTGAACGGCGAGGTGGAAGCCCGCCGGAACATGCCGATATCGGCGGGCGACCAGGTACGTACAGCCGAGCCGGCCCGGGCGGAGATCGCGCTGGCGGACGGCAACGTCCTGCACGTCGGCGGCGGCACCCGCATCCGGTTCGAGTCGCTCACCGGACAGCAAGGCTCCGACGACCAGGTCTCCGAGGTCACCCTTTCGGAGGGCTCGGTCATTCTTTCAGTCGTGGGGTCGAGCGAGGGCTCGGTGCCGCGCATCGACACCGACGACGCGGCCGTCTACGCGAACTCCGGCGCGCGTGTGCGCGTCAACGCCGATCCGCGTCGCGGGACCTCCGTGGTGGTCCGCGCAGGCTCCGTCGAGGTTCGCACCCGCTCGGGCTCGTACACGGTCCGGGCCGGCAACTACCTGATCGCCCAGGGCGACCAGGAGCCCGAGATCGCGCGCGGGAGCTTCTCGCGCGACCGCTTCGACCTCTGGGCGCAAGACCGCCTGGAGGTCACGTACGACTCCCCCCAGAGCACTTCGGGCCGCTACGTCGGCGACGATTATGCGAGCGACGTCCAGTCGCTCGACGGCTACGGCGATTGGGACTACAACTCCAGCTACTCGAGCTACGTCTGGCGTCCGCGCGTCTCCGCCGGCTGGTCGCCCTACTCCTACGGCTCCTGGTACTACACGCCGGTCGGCTTGACCTGGTGGTCCTGGGACCCGTGGGGCTGGTACCCGTTCCACTACGGCAATTGGTTCTTCGACGCGGGCTGGAACAGCTGGTGCTGGTCCCCCGGCTACGTCTACTCGCCGGCGTGGGTCTATTGGGGCTACTCGGGCTCGTTTTTCGGCTGGTGCCCGGTGGGCTGGTACGGCGGCTTCTCACCGTGGTGGAACAACTACTACCGGAACTGGGGCTTCCCCCGCGGATCGATGGCCTTCGCCATCAACGGCCGCTTCAATACACGGCGAGTGGACATGCGCGGCTGGAACTTCACGGGCGCGCAAAACGTCGGCGGCCGCGGCCGCATCGACGTCATCCCTGGAACGCGCGTCGTGGATCGGCTCAGCAACGATTTCTCGGTGTCGTCGCGGCCCATCGTCCTGGCCAATCGGGGAGGGGGCAGCGTGCGCGACGCGCTGCGCGACCACATCCGCGAGGCGCCCCGCACGATCGAGCGCACGTCCGGACGCGACGCCGAACGCCTGGCGCCCGTGCTCGCGCGCGACCAGACCCTTCCCCGCGCGACGGTGGACGCCCTGCGCGAGCGCGCGGTCGTGGCCGAGCG
>JBASRI010000707.1:0-1873 GCA_049273755.1 Thermoanaerobaculia bacterium | reverse complement strand
AGCTCGGCCTGACCAGGCGCGAGCGGGCGCTAGAGGCGCTCGACCGCGCGCATCGCGCGCGTCAGGGATTGGCGGGCCTTCCAGAAGTCCTTCCACGGGTCGGCGCGCGCAAGCTCCTTCCGGTAGTTCCCGAGGTTGAAGCGGGCGGGGTCCAGTCCCGACTTCACGTCCTTCCAGGCCAGCGGCTTCGAGTAGGGCGCCTTCGGCCGCCGGCGCACCGAGTAGGGCGTGACGACGGTCTGCGCGAAGCCGTTGCGGAACGGATCGAGATAGACGCGCCCCTTTCGGTTCGCGATCCGCGACTCCATCGTGAACTGCTTCGGGTAAGCGGCCGCCAGGTGCCCGCCCAAACGCTCGGCGAACGCGAGCACGTCGCCGGCGTCGGGCCCCACGCGGATCGGGACGAAGACGTGAATCCCCTTGCCGCCCGAGGTCTTCGCAAACGAATCCAGCTCAAGAGAGTCGAGCGCTTCCTTGACGCGGAGCGCCGCCGAAATGGCGTCGGCGAAATCTCCCGAGTCCGGATCCAGGTCGAAGCACACCCAGTCGGGCTTTCGTGGCGCCTGCGCGCGCGAGCCCCAGACGTGCACGGCGATGCAGCCCAGGTTCGCGAGCGCGAGCTGCGTCTCGAGCCGCCCGCCCACGACGTAGTTCGTGACGCCCTTGGCATGCTGGATCTTCTTCGTCGGCGTGTCCGGCGGCAGGCCCTGCGGCTTCTCCTTCTGGAAGAAGCACTGTCCCTTCATCCCATCCGGACAGCGCTCGAGCGAGAGGAGGCGGTCCTGGACGTAGGGCTTGAGCCGATCGAACGCGTCGGCGTAGAACGTGGCGAGGTCGCGCTTCGTGTAGCCCTCTTCGGGCCAGTAGACCTTGTCGGGGTTGGAGATTCGAACGCCGTAGATCGTCTCCGCGGCTCCTCGCGCCGTCACGAAACGTCCTTGTTCTTGTTGGAGTGCCACACCGACTTCTTCCGCGACTTCTTGGCCGGCTTCACGAGCTTGGGATTCTCCAGCATCTTGCGCAGGAGTGCCGGCGGATCCCCGTCGGCGGCTTTCTCCATGTTGCCGCCCTCGTCGCGCGCGATCTCGACCAGAAGGCGCCCCGAGACCACCGATCGGGGCTCCTCCTCAGTGATGTCGCGTTTGCTGGCGTACTCGTCCTTTTGCTTGATGAAGAGCCACGGAACCTTTCCCTCCTGCCCCTTGCGCCCGATCCGCACCAGCACCCAAGAGCCCTTGAGCTTCTCGCCGTCGAGGCGAAACTTCAGCTCCCCTTTCTTCAGCGCCGCGTCCACATCGTCGACTTCCGGCGTCCAGGTGCCGCGGTCCCAGATCATGACCGTGCCGCCGCCGTACTCGCCTTCGGGGATGACGCCCTCGAACTTGTTGTACTCGAGCGGGTGATCCTCGGTCGGCATCGCCAGGCGCTTGACCGAGGGATCCGGCGACGGCCCCTTCGGGATGGCCCACGACTTCATCACGCCGTCCCATTCCAGCCGGAAGTCGTAGTGGAGCGCCGTCGCGCGGTGCTTCTGGACGACGTAGGCGAGCTTCTTCTTGCGGGGCTTGGGAGCCTTGCCCCGCGGCTCGGGTGTCACCCCGAAGCGGCGCCTCTTGCGGTATTGCTCGAGCGGCATCACGGACAGGCCCGAAGGCGCTTGCATCTTATGAGAGCCGCGACTTGCTCCTGCGGAAAGGCCTTTTGTTGTCGGGCATGGCGCCTCCGAGGGGAGCCTGAGCAATCGCCGTGCTGGCTAGTGCGCGAGCTTCGCCGCCCGATTGATTTGCTCATCGGCGGGCGAGAGCCGGAGGCTCGGCGGAAGCGCCGCGGAGTCGAAACCGAAGGCCCGCCGGCGAAGCGCCCGGTAGTCATC
>JBASRI010000703.1:0-5203 GCA_049273755.1 Thermoanaerobaculia bacterium | reverse complement strand
GACGAAGAGTGCCGCCCCCAGCGCTCCTCCGGCATCGCCGGCTGCCGGCTGCACCCAAATGTTTTCGAATGGGCCCTCCCGCAGCAACCGCCCGTTCGCCACGCAATTGAGCGCCACGCCGCCGGCGAGAACGAGATTCCTCATGCCCGTGGTCGCGTGAATGTCGCGTCCCATCCGAAGCAAGCAGTCCTCGGTGACACTCTGTATGCTTGCGGCGAGGTCCATGTGACGTTGTTCGAGCGTCGACTCGGGCTTGCGGGGCGGACCGCCAAACAGCTGATGGAATTTGGGGCCGGTCATCGTCAGCCCCTGGCAGTAATTGAAATACTCCATGTTCAGCCAGATGCTTCCGTCGGGTTTGAGGTCGACGAGATGCCCAAGGATCTCGTCCTTGTAGGCCGGTCGGCCGTAGGGCGCGAGTCCCATCAGCTTGTACTCTCCGCTGTTTACCTTGAAGCCGCAGTAGTACGTGAAGGCGGAATACAGCAGGCCGATCGAATGAGGAAACTGCAACTGCCGCTCTAGTTTCAGCCGGTTCGACACCCCGCTGCCGCAGGACGCGGTGGTCCACTCCCCCACTCCATCGAGCGTGAGGATGGCCGCCTGCTCATAAGGGCTCGGGAAGAAGGCGCTCGCGGCGTGGCTTTCGTGATGATCGAGGAAGATCAACGGCGCGCGAAGCGAGCCGCCGAATGCTTGCCGGATCACGCGTTGCATGAACAGCTTCTTCTTGAGCCACACCGGCATCGCCCGCGCGAAGCTCCGGAAACCTCGAGGAGCGTACGAGAGGTAGGTCTCGAGAAGGCGCTCAAACTTGACCAGGGGCTTGTCGTAAAAGGCGACGTAGTCGACTCGATCCACGGTCAGACCCGCCTGACTCAGGCAATAGGAGATCGCCTTCTGCGGGAACGCCGCGTCGTACTTCTCGCGTGTGAAGCGCTCTTCCTGTACGGCGGCGACGATCTCTCCGTCGACGACGAGACACGCCGCGCTGTCGTGGTAGAATGCGGAAATGCCCAGGATACTGCTCAAACGCGACTCCGATCGGTATTGTAGCTTCCCCCGTTTGTTGCAACCTTCATACTATCGCCGAACTCTGCCACGGCTTCAAATCGATCGTGAGCTCAGCCGGCCGTGGTCGAAGCGCTCTGGCATCGTTTTGCGCTCTGGCTTTAGGCACTCCGTGGAACCTCTTGATCGAGGCCGAACAAGACTGAGCGCTTTGGCCTCTACTAGGGCGATCGTGAGTGTATACCGCTTCGAGAGAAACCGATTAACGATGCCCAGAAATAGTGGAAAGAAGATGTAGAACTGTTCCTTGGAGACGACGGTCGGAAAGCGCGGCGTTTCGATCGCGCGTAGCGCGGTTGGTTTGTGACGAAGCAGTGGGCAGGCGGCAGGCGCGCGCGTGGATGGAGTCGAGGCCGATGTCGGGGTGGTTTTGCTACGCGACCTCCTGATCGGAGCGGCGGGACTTGCCGGTGATGCGGACGAGGAGGCCCTTGTGGACGAGGCGATCGGCGATGGCGGAGGCGGCAGCGGAATTGTGAAAGAGCTTGCCCCACTCCTTGAAGGCGAGATTGGTGGTGACGATGGTAGAGGCGCGTTGATAGCGGCGGTTGAAGATCTGGTAGAGGAGATCCGCGCCGCGAGCGTCGAAGCTGAGGTAGCCGAGCTCGTCGACCAGCAGCAGATCGGGAGCTGACCAGAAGGCGAGGCGGCGGTGGAGGCCGTTACGGGCCTGGGCTGCGACGAGGTCGTTGACGAGGTCGGCGGCGGTGATGAAGCGGACGCGGTAGCCGCGAAGGCAGGCGAGCTGTCCGATGGCGTTGGCGAGGTGAGTCTTGCCGACGCCGGAGGGACCGACGAAGACGCAATTGGCCTTGTCGCGGATGAAGTCGAGCGAGGTGGCGCGCATCACCTGGTCGCGGTCGATGGTCTTGGGGTAGTCGAAGTCGAAGGAGTCGAGGGTGGTGAGGGGGAAGATACCCGAGCGCTTCAGAGCGGTCTGGGCGCGGCGTTCGAGCTGGACGCGGAGCTCCTCGCGCATGAGGTGATCGAGGAGCGAGGTCGGAGAGTCGTTACGGGCAATGGCCTTGCCGGTGGCGGCATCGAGGAGAGAAGCCGCGTGGTCGAGGCCGAGGGCGCGCAGTACCTCGGCGAGTGAGAGCGTGGTGGCCGCCTCAGCGGTCACGCTGGTCGGGATCGGTGTCGGATCGGTCGGGGTCGTCGAAGAGGGCATCGTAGGTCTCCATGTCGTGGGGCTCGACGACGAGGTCGTCGGCGGTGGGGTTACCGGTGAGGATCGGCTCGGGGGGCTCCCCGAGGCCGCGGGCGAAGCGGGCCTGGTCGCAGAGCGCGCGGATGTAGCGTGCGCCGATGGTCTTGAGGGCGAGCGCCTGGACGATGGCGTGAGCGAGGTCGGCGTCGCCGTACTGGTCGAGGAGACGGAGGAGCTTGTCGGTCTCGTGGCCGAGGTGGATTCGGCGGCGGGAGACCTCGTGGAGGTAGAGCCGCGCCTGGGGGCAGAGGGCGAGCAGGAGCTCGCGGCGTTTCGGGCCCCGGGCGCTTTGGCGGCGGGCGAGGAGTTTTTCCACGTGGGCGGGATCCTCGACGTGGCGGCGGCGGTCGTAGGAGCGGTCGTGTCGAGCGATCTCGGTGGCGTCGCACAGGATCCGCACGCAGAGGTCATCGGCGCGAAGGATGACGGTCTTGCCGACGACGTCCGGCGGGGTGGAGTACGTATTGGTGTCGAAGCGGACGCGGGCCTCCTTGGAGACGATCAGCGGCAGGACGAGGTCGGTGTCGAAGGGCCGTGGCGGCAGTGGGCGCAGTTTGGTGCGCTCCACGAGGAGTCTTTCGGCGGGGCGCTCTCGGGTGGTGGCGTGGATGCGCTCGTTGGCGACTTGATCACGCCACCGGGCGGCCTGCGCGCGGAGATCGTCCAGGGAGGAGAAGGAGCGGCCGTAGAAGAAGGACTGACGGATGTACTTGATGATGGACTCGACCCGTCCCTTGAACTCCGGGTAGCGCACGGGAGCGGCCGTCGGTTCGAAGAGATAATGCCCGGCAAGGGCAAGGAAGCGCGGATTGAATTGGATCGTGGAGCCGATGCGACTCAGGACCACCGATTTCAGATTGTCGTAGACGACGCGGCGCGGGACGCCGGCGAAAAACTCCAGTGCCCGGCGGTGCATGCGTAGAAACGTCTCCATCTGCTGGTCGAAGGAGAAGTCCACGAAGATCGCCCGCGACCAGGAAAGCACCATGGCGAAGACCGACAGCGGGCGCTGGGTGGAGCCGACGCGCATGTGGCCGAAGGAGCCCCAGTCGACCTGAGCCTGCTCGGCGGGCTCGACCTCCACGCGCAGGTACACGCGGCGCGGTCGTGGGGGACGGACCTCGGCTACGTAGCGGCGAAGCTGCGTGAGGCCGAGCCGAAGTCCTTTCTCCAAGAGCTCGGCGCGAAGCCGCACGGCGCTGAGCGAAGGGAGCTCCGTCAACCGCTCGACGATGTAGGGCTTGAAGGGATCGAGCCGACTGGCAGGTCTGGGAGGAACCGCGCCCGGCTCGTCGCGAAGCGCTCGGCGCACCACCGAGTGGTGGACGCCGAAACGGCGGGCGACGGTCTCGACTCTCCAGCCCTCCAGCAGGACGAGCCGACGCATCTGCCCCCGCATCTCGGCGGTGATCATCGCTGTCCCGTGGCGGCGAAGGTGATGAGCCGTTTGGCGCGGTGAAAATCCCCGACGGCTCCGAGGAACCGATCGCGATCGGACGCCGGACGAGAAGCCGGCCAGACCCACTCGACGCGAATCTGCTCGCCGTCGAGCTCACCAAGGAGGCGGCTCCAGCGCTCGGGGTGGCGCCAAACGTCCTCGGCTTCCGCATCGAGCACAGCGCAGAAAGGCTCCCCGTACCACGCGCTCAGCGCTCGCAGCAGCATCGAGAGCGCCTGCGGCTGGCGCGGCAGCAGAGGGAGCCGCGCCCGAAGCGCCGTGCCCACTCCCGGCACCGACAGCATGAGCCGGGTCTCCACGATCATCGGCTCGATCGACATCCAAAGCGGCGACATGGATCAGCACCTCCATGCGGGTCGTCGGTAGAGAGATCGAATCGGCGACCTGCGCGGGAAGAGCTAACGCAGCCGCTCTCGGCGCGCGATTCTGATGCGTCACTTTTTCTCGCAGGCGCAGCCTTCGGCGGTATGCCCACTGCCGAGCGGCGTGCCGTCGCCGGCCGTTGCGGGTCGCCTGGTAGAGACCCCCGGCCGCCCGGACGCTGTCCCGTCGCGCTGCCGCCGAGCACGCCGGCGAGCAGTACCGATACCGCCGATCACACGAGCGGCAGAGCAAAAACTCCTTCGCGCATCGCGGGCATCTCCGCGGCCGCAACCACCGCACGCCACGGCAGTCGCCGCCGCCGTCGACATCGCGGGCCGACCGTGCAAAGGACGATCAACGGGTGGATCGACCCTCTTGCGGTCGGCTCACTTCGGCAGCCCGGGGTAGCCGCTCCGGGCTGTCGTCTTTCTGCGGACGCTGCCGCCGCCGTCTCTACGACAACGCCGCGCCCATCAGCAAAGCCGTGCCAACTCCATACGAGCGAGGGGGACACCCCCTCGCGCTCCCCCGAACACCATCCCCTTCAACAAAACCCACGGACAGATCCCGCGCTCCCCCGCGCTCGCCACCGTCGCCAACCCGCGCTTTCAGGCCGTCGCTTCCAGATATACGGACACAGCCCATCGCTGGCGCTTGCCCGACGGGGCTTCCGTCTTTCGATCGTGGCTATTCCAGAATGGATCCAAGGCCGAGCTATCCAGCGCCGGGAAGATCTCCTTGCAGCTCCTTCGGGCACTTGGCGGTCCTTCGGGTGCCTCGGCAATCGCGTACCCAGCGATAATGCAACTGCTCAATGACATGGCTCATGGGCTCGTCGAGTCCGAGTGCCACGGTAAACCGAAGGTTAGGGGACGTACTGTGCCGCGCCAGCGATGGCTCACCCTTCTTAAGAGCATCCACCAGAATGACCAACCTCGGGCTGAGCGTCACTTCGAGTCCCTTGTTAAACGAGGCGTTCTGCGCCTTGGACTGCGCCTCCAGTGCCCAGAGTGCGACCAAACCAACTGGTATTCTCTAGGTGAGGTTCGAGATCTGCTTCGCTGCGAGCGCTGTATGCGCGACTTCCCGTTTCCCACATC
>JBASRI010000685.1:0-15068 GCA_049273755.1 Thermoanaerobaculia bacterium | reverse complement strand
GCGCGCTCCAGCGCCGGGCGAGCGAGGCGAGCGAGGCGCGGATGGCGGAGGACATTCTTGAGAGTTCGAACCAATATAGCAGGAGGAAGGCGCAGGGAGGCAGGCGACGGAGGCAGAAGTTCCCCTGCCTCCCGCCTCCGTCGTTTGCGGCCTAGCCGCCCGGTCTGGTACATTCCGCGCTTCCCGGGGGCCTTGCGCTTCCGGGGCAGATCTTTTTCAACAAGGGACGAGGGCCGGGATGAAAATGCCCCAGCGGGCTTCCGGCCGCCAGCCCCCCGGGAAACCGGGATCGAAGAACAGGCTCGTAGCTCAGGGGGAGAGCACTACCTTGACACGGTAGGGGTCAGCGGTTCAAATCCGCTCGAGCCTACCAATTTCTTCGAACGCAGGCGCTTAGCTCAGCTGGGAGAGCGCTTCCTTCACACGGAAGAGGTCAACGGTTCGATCCCGTTAGCGCCTACCAGAAGTCCACCAACGCGGGGTCGCCCGCGTTTTTTCTTTTTGGGTGCAACACAATGGAAGCCCTGGCACAGAAGACCGTCACGCTCACGCTCCCGGACGGATCCACGAAGACGGTGCCGTCGGGAACGACGCTCCGCGACATCGCGGCGGGCATTGGTCCGCGGCTGGCGAAGGACGCCCTGGCCGGCAAGCTCGACGGGAAGCTCGTGGATCTGGCGACCCCGGTCCGCGCGAACGCGAAGGTCGAGATCGTGACGCCGAAGTCACCCGACGCGCTGTCCCTCTACCGGCATTCCACCGCGCACCTGACTGCCAACGCCGTCAAGCGCCTCTTTCCGACGGTGCAGATCGGCATCGGGCCGGCGATCGACAACGGCTACTACTACGACTTTTCCCCCGAGCGCCCGTTCACGCCGGACGACCTGGCCGCGATCGAGGCCGAGATGCGCAGGATCGTCGCCGAGGACAACCCGATCGAGCGCTCCGAGATGTCGAAGGACGAGGCGATCCAGATCTTCGAGGGCCAAAAGGACGGGCTGAAAGTCGAGATCATCCGCGGGATTCCGGACGACAAGGTCTCCTGCTACCGGCAGAAGGACTTCATCGACCTCTGCCGCGGCCCGCACGTTCCCTCCACGGGCAAGCTCGGCGTCTTCAAGCTGACGCACACGGCCGGCGCCTACTGGAAGGGCGACGAGAAGAACCCGATGCTCCAGCGGATCTACGGAGCGTGTTTCCTGACGCAGAAGGAGCTCGACGAGCACTTGAAGCAGCAGGAGGAGGCGCGGGCGCGCGACCACCGCAGGCTCGGCAAGGAGCTCGAGCTCGTCGCGTTCCATCCCTGGGCCCCGGCGTCCCCGTTCTTCCTCCCGAAAGGAGCGGTCCTCTACAACGGCTTGATCGACCTGCTGCGCTCCGAATACGCGCGCCGCGGCTACCAGGAGATCGTCACGCCGCAGATCTTCGACGTGGAGCTCTTCAAGACGTCGGGCCACTACACCAACTACCGCGACAGCATGTTCTTCACGCAGGTAGACGAGCGCGACTTCGGCGTCAAGCCGATGAACTGCCCGGGCCACTTCCTGGTCTACCAGGCGCGCCTCTGGTCCTACCGCGACCTGCCGGTGCGGTTCGCCGACTTCGGACGCCTCCACCGCTACGAGCTCTCGGGAGTCACGGCGGGGCTCACGCGGGTGCGCACGTTCTCGCAGGACGACGGCCACATCTTCACGCCCTTCGAGAAGGTCGAGCCCGAGATCTTCGCGTTCCTGGAGTTCCTGGACTTCGTCTACGGCGTCTTCGGCTTCACCGACGTCGAAATCTCGCTGGGCCTGCGGCCCGAGAAGCGCATCGGCACCGACGAGCAATGGACCCGGGCCGAGGCGGCGCTCGATGAATCGCTCAAGAAGACGGGCCGTCCCTACCGGGTCACTCCTGGAGACGGCGCCTTCTACGGCCCCAAGATCGACTTCCTCGTGAAGGACGCGATCGGGCGGCCCTGGCAGCTCGGCACGATCCAGTGCGACTTCGCCCAGCCCGAGAACTTCGACCTGACCTACATCGGCGAGGACGGAAAACCGCACCGGCCGGTGGTGCTGCACCGCGCGATCCTCGGTTCGCTCGAGCGCTTCCTCGGGATCCTGATCGAGCACACCGGCGGGAACTTCCCGTTCTGGATCGCGCCCGTGCAGGCGGTCCTGCTGCCCGTGTCGGACCGCTTCGCCGGCGCCGCCCGCGACTACGCCGCGAAGCTTTCGGCCGCGGGCCTGCGCGTCGAGGTGGACGACCGCAACGAGAAACTCGGCGCGCGCATCCGCAAGGCCGAGCTCCAGAAGGTCCCGTGCATGCTGGTCGTGGGCGAAAAGGAGGCCGCGTCCGGCTCGGCCGCGGTGCGCCTGCGCCACGGCGGCGACGCCGGGACGATGTCCCTGCCCGAATTCCTCGCGGCCGCCCAGGCGGCGATCGCGAGCCGCAAGGCTGAACCGATTTTGGAGGTGAAAGATCGATAAGAAGAGCATCCGCGTCAACGAGCAGATCCGCTGGAAGGAAGTCCGCCTGATCGGCGCCGACGGAGACGCGCTGGGCATCGTCGTGATGGCCGACGCGCTCCAGAAGGCGCGGGACGCAGGCCTCGACCTGGTCGAGATCGCGCCCACCGCCACCCCGCCGGTCTGTCGGATCATGAACTTCGGGAAGTTCATCTACCAGCAGAAGAAGAAGCAGCAGGATTCCAAGAAGAAGCAGAAGACGACGCAGGTCAAAGAAGTGAAGTTCCGGCCCAACATCGACGACCACGACTACGACTTCAAGATGAAGAACATCCTGAAGTTCCTGTCGCACGGCGACAAGGTCAAGGCCACCGTGCAGTTCCGGGGCCGCGAGATGGCGCGCCGCGAGAACGGCCAGAAGGTCCTCGACCGGCTGCTCTCGGACCTGACGGGGCACGCGGTCGCGGAGTCGCGCTCGGAGATGCTCGGCAACCGGCTTTACCAGATTCTGGCGCCGGTCAAGCACGAGAAGACCGCCAAGGCGTAAGACCCGAGAA
This sequence comes from Thermoanaerobaculia bacterium, assembly GCA_049273755.1. Classification (GTDB taxonomy): domain Bacteria; phylum Acidobacteriota; class Thermoanaerobaculia; order UBA5066; family Gp7-AA6; genus DAHUXD01. Next base: position 12,061 of record JBASRI010000685.1, on the reverse strand, counting down.
TCGGAAATCGGAAATAGGAAATCGGAGGAAGGGACGGGCCGAGCGATTGTCGGTTCCCGATTCCCAATTCCCGGAAACGGAGTGACGGATGCCGAAACTGAAAACCCATCGGGGCGCCGCCAAGCGGTTCAAGCGGACCGCCAGCGGGAAGTTCAAGCGCGCCAAGGCCTTCAAGAGCCACATCCTGACCAAGAAGGCTCCGGGCCGGAAACGCGGGCTCGCCCACGCGACGACCGTCTCGAAGGCCGACACCAAGCGCGTGCGGGAGATGTTGCCGTACGCCTGAGCCCAGACCCGTCCGCCGGCGCCGCCGCGAACGACGACGGGAAAACCACAGGAGATTGAAAAATGCCTCGTGTAAAGAGGGGACCGAAGAGAAAGAACCGCCGGGCAAAGACCCTGGCGCTCGCCAAGGGCTACTACGGCACCAAGTCGAAGTCGTACCGCATGGCGAAGCTCCAGGTGGAGAAGTCGCTGGTCTACGCCTACCGCGACCGCAAGGCGAAGAAACGCGATTTTCGCGGGCTGTGGATCGTCCGAATCAACGCGGCCGCGCGGGAGCACGAGCTCTCGTACAGCCGCCTGATGGACGGGCTCAAGAAGGCCGGCAACGAGATCAACCGGAAGATGCTCGCCGAGCTCGCCGTGTCTGACCCGGCCGCCTTCACGCACCTGGTCGGCGTCGCCAAGCAAGCGCTCAGGACCGCCTAGGACGACGTTGGCCTCTCCGCTCGACGCCGCCAACGAGCTGCTGCGCTCCTTTCGCCAGGAGATCCGGAAGGGTGTCTTGTCGCGCGCCGAGTTCGAGCGGCTCAAGGGCCGCTACCTCGGACGCGAGAAGGGCCTGGTGCCGGAGCTCTTCGCGAAGCTCAAGAGGCTTCCGTCTTCCGAGCGGTCCTCCTTCGGCGAGGCCGCCAACGGCGTGAAGCGCGAGATCGAGGCCGCGATCGGGAAGCTGGCGGCGGAGCTGGAGACCCGGGAGGCCGCGTCGCGCGACCGCGCTGCCGCCGTGGACGTCACGCTGCCGGGACGTCGTTCGAGACTCGGGGGACTCCACCCGATCACGATCGTCCGGCGTCGGATCGAAGACATCTTCCTGCGCATGGGCTACTCGATCGCCGACGGGCCCGAGATCGAGAACGACTTCCACAACTTCGAGGCCCTGAACTTTCCGCCAGACCATCCCGCGCGGGACACGCAGGACACGCTCCTGCTCGACCGCAAGGCCGTCTCGCCGCTGCTCCTGCGCACGCATACGTCGCCCGTCCAGATCCGGGAGATGCGAAAGCACGGCGCCCCGCTGCGAATCCTGGTGCCGGGGCGCGTCTACCGGAAGGACGAGGTGGACGCGACGCACTCGCCGGTCTTCCACCAGGTCGAGGGCCTGGTCGTGGACAAGGGCATCTCGATGGCGGACCTGAAGGGGACCGTGTCCGTGTTTCTCGAGGAGCTCTTCGGAAAAGGGACGCGGACGCGCTTCATCCCCACGTTCTTTCCGTTCGTCGAGCCCGGCGTGGACGTCGCCATGAGCTGCATCTTCTGCGGCGGGTCGGGGTGCGGGAAGTGCAAGGGCTCAGGCTGGATCGAGATCATGGGCGCGGGCATGGTTCACCCGCGCGTCTTGGAAGGCGTCGCAATCGACCCCGAGGACTACACGGGCTTCGCGTTCGGGCTCGGCATCGACCGGGTCGCGCTTCTGAAGTACGGCTTTCCGGACCTGCGCCTGCTCTTCGACGGCGACGAGCGGTTCCTCCGCCAGTTCTCGGGGCGCGTGTGAAGTTTTCGCTGGACTGGCTCTCCGACTTCGTCGACGTCTCCGCGGCCGGCGGCGCCGACGGCGTTCGCAAGCTCCTCGACCAGGCCGGCACCCCGGTCGAATCGGTCGAGACGAGGGGCGCGGACACGGTCCTGGACGTCGACATCACGCCGAACCGGCCGGACGCGATGGGCCACCGCGGGCTCTCCCGCGAGATCGCCGCGATGGCGGAGCTCCCGATGCGGGACCCGGGCGAGCGCTACGGCGAGCCGCCGTCGAGCGGCGACAAGGCCGAGCAGCTGACGTCCATCGTCATCCAGGTGCCCAAGCTCTGCCGGCGGTTCGGGGCGCGGCTGGTGCAGGGCATCGGCCCGGGAGACTCGACGGAGCTCGTCCTCCGGCGGCTCGGCGCGATCGGCGCCAAGCCGATCTCGGCCGCGGTCGACGCGACCAACTATGTTCTCTGGGACACCTCCCAGCCCCTGCACGCCTTCGACTTCGACAAGCTCGCCGGAGGCCTCCTGATCGTGCGCAAGGCGCAGAAGGGCGAGAAGCTCGTCACGCTCGACGGCGTCGAACGCGTGCTGGAGCCTTCCGACGTCGTCGTGGCCGACGCCGAGAAGGCCGTCTCGCTCGCCGGCGTGATGGGCGGCCTCGATACGGCGGTGACCGAGAAGACCAGGAACGTGCTTCTCGAGGCGGCGTGGTGGGATCCGGTCACGGTGCGCCGCACGGCACGGCGGCTCGGCATGCACACGGACGCCTCGCACCGGTTCGAACGCTGTGCCGACATCGAAGCGATCCCGGGAGCCTTGAACCTCGCCGCGCGCCTGCTCGTCGAGGCGGCCGGAGGGACGGTCGCCCCCGGGTTCCTCGACGCGCAGGGCGCCGCGGTCCGGGTGCGCAAGACCACGCTCCGGCTTTCGCGGCTGCGCCTGCTGTCGGGCGACGGCCGCCTGACTCTGGACTTCGCCGAGCAGGCGCTGAGCCGGCTCGGCTTCACGTGCGAGCAGCGCCCCAAGCACCTCTCGGTGTCGATCCCTCTCTTCCGCTCCGACGTGCGGCGCGAGGACGACATCATCGAGGAAGTCCTGAGGGTCTACGGGTGCGACCGGCTGCCCTCGCGGCTGCCGGCGGCCTCGGCCCCCGGCGGCTGGAAGGAGCCCCTGCGACCCGTCGAAGAGAGGCTCGCCGACGCGGCCGCGGCCGAGGGGTATCTCGAGACGATCAACTATCCCTTCGTGGACCGCGACGGGGACGAGGCGGCCTGGGGAGACTGGCTGCGTCTCACCGACACCGCGCTCGAGCCGATCGGGATCCTGAATCCGCTGGACACGGCGCGCCGCCATCTACGGGCAACCCTGCTGCCGGGGCTGCTCGACGCGGTGTCGCGCAACCTGCGGCACGGTGCTTCGGGTGTCGCGCTCTTCGAGATCGGGCGCGCCTTCGGCGGCGCGGGCGAGTCGGACCGACCGGAGTCCTACGAGTCGCGCCGGTTCGCCTTCGCGCTCGCGGGGGAGCGGCGCGGCCACTGGAGCGTGCCCGAGAAGCTGCGCGACGCGGATTTCTTCGATGCCAAGGGCTCCGTCGAGACGCTCGTGTCGCCGTGGATCCCGGCCGAGGAGCTCGCGTGGAAGCCCGTCAATGTCGCGGCTCTGACGCCGGGCGCCGCGGCCGCCGCGCGCACCCGCTCGGGCAAGCTCGTGGCCATCGTCGGACTCGTCGCGGGGGCGGAGCGCGAACGGCGAGGGCTTCCCGTCGAAGTCTTCGCCGGCGAAATTCTCGTCGACGCGCTTTCGGGGGGGGCGCGTCCGTTCGTCTTCGAGCCGTTCTCCCCGCTTCCGCCGATCGAGGCGGACCTCTCGTTCACGCAGCCCAAGGAGCTCGCCTGGGAGGCGATTGAGGCTTTCGTTCGTGGGCGCCGGCTCGAGAACCTCGAGTCGCTCCGGTTGCTCGACCGTTACGAGGGACCCGGCGTGCCCGCGGGTTCCGTGAAGACGACCGTTCGACTGACATTTCGTTCGAGCGAGCGCACGCTCGCCCAGGAGGAGATCAACCGCCAGGTGCAGGGCCTCGCCGGAGAGCTTTCCGCGCGGCTCGGCGTCACGTTCGCGTGAGGAAGGAAGACACAGAGCATGGACACGACCAAGGTTTTCGATACGCTGGACCGGAAGATCGAGCGCCTGCTGGCACGACTCAAGCAGCTCGAGGCCGAGAACGAGAAGCTGAAGGCGGATCTGGCCGCCGCCCGCAAGGCCGAAAAGGAGCGCGGGGACTCCCGCGGAGCCGTCGAGAAGCTGGAGCGGGAGCAGGACCAGGTCCGCGAGCGCCTCGAGAAGCTGATCCACGCCCTCGAGGCGGCCGAGGAGAGCCGAAAGTCGTAGCCCGGGCGCGGACGTGCCGACCACCAGCGGCAAGCCCACGGCGGTAGGCAACGCTGGCCGCAGGCCAGCGGTAACCCAGCCCCGCCCCTACGTCTCCTCATGACGAGAGATCCCGTCTTCGGGCCGCGCTGCTTCCTCTGCGCAAGCCGGGAGCTGGCCGCGCTCTCTCCGGGGGACGGGGAGCGGTGGGTGCGTTGCGCGGACTGTGGAGTCGTGCGCCAGCACGATCCTCCGGCTCCCGCCGTCACGCAGAGCCAGTACGGCTTTGCGCCGCTTCACGACGGCAGCCCGCCCGAGAGCTGGAATCCGGCCCGTCCCGAGCCCCACCATCAATTCAAGTTCTGGATCGTGGGCAACGCCCTCGCCGCTCACGGACTCTCGGGGAGGCTCGTGGACGTCGGGTGTGGGAGCGGCCTGCTCCAGCAGCACCTGATGTCGCTGGGCTGGAAGGATTCCGTCGGGATCGAGCCCTCGGGCAACCCCGCCGGCCGCGATCGGCTCGGTCTCGAGGTCTACAACGAGTCGCTCGAAGACGCGCTGCGGCGTCCCGGCATGGCCGGAGGATTCGACGTCGCCGTCGCCCACCACGTCATCGAGCACTGCTACGATCCGTTCGAGTTTCTGGGACAGCTGCGCGCGCTCCTGCGTCCCGGCGGAAGCGCTCTGATCGCGACGCCGAACCTGCGCGGCGCCTCGATGCGCTGGAAGACGCTGGCCAGCCGACGGGGCTGGAAAGCGCGGCCCTACCGGCACCTCGACTACCCCAAGCACGTCGTGCTCTTTCACAAGGACAACCTCCCGAGACTCGTGCGCGACGCCGGCTTCGAGGTCCGGGATCTCCAGACCTACACTCGGGCCTCGAGCAACCGGGCCCGCCGTCCCCGGCGCTTCCTGCTTTGGGATCGGCTCGGCCTGGGCGACAATATGTACGTCGTTGCGCGCCGGCCACTTGCGTAACCCGTTGACTCCGTTCACCAAACCGAACTAGACTCACCTCGGAAAGGAGTCAGCGTCTCGAGTGGATAAGCGGGGCAGCGTGACTCAGGTCGAGATCTTCGGGCAGACCTACAGCGTCCGCGCCGACGGCGAGACCGGGTACGTCCACGACCTGGCCCGCTTCGTAGACTCACGTATGAAGGAAGTGGCGGAGAGGACCGCGACGGTCGACACCACGAAGATCGCGATCCTGGCCGCCCTGAACATTTCCGACGATCTTTACCAGGCAGAAAGACGCAGGCAGGGTGATCCCACGGACATGAAGGCCCGTGCGGAGCGCCTGATTCGAAAATTGGACGACGCCCTGGGCGCCTGAAGGCGAAGCGGCGGCACCCCGAGCTCGGCTCGGGGACACGAAAAGGTAAACGAGTGGTCCTGAGAACGGGTCCGGTTTCCGCGGTACGCAACCCTCGTCGGAAGGAACTCTTCCGCCCCATCGTGTAGCCACGCCTCACCCGTGGCGCCCCCGGGCTTGGGGGGCCGGAATGAACACATCGATCGCGATAGTGATCGCGGCAGCCGTCATGGCGGCCGTGATCGTGATCGCCGTCGCCTACTTCCTTCTCCGCCGGAAGGTGGAGGGGGAGCGGGCGGGGATCCGGAACGAGGCCGAGAAGGCTCTGGCCGAGGCCAAACGCCAGGCCGAGCAGCGCGTCCGCGAGGCCGACATCGAAGCCAAGGAGAAGGTCCTCGCCGCGCGGGCCGAGTTCGACAAGACGGTCCAGGCGCGCCGTCAGGAGATCGCGGCCCTCGAAAAGCGCATCCAGCAGAAAGAAGAGAACCTCGACCGCAAGCTCGCCCAGCAGGAGCGCCGGGAAGAGGAGTACGCACGCAAGGAAAAGGCGATCGCCGACGAGCAGAAGAAGATCGAGGACATGCAGGACGAGGTTCAGAAGGTCATCGACGACCAGAAGAAGCGTCTCGAGCAGATCTCGGGCCTGACCGCGGTGGACGCCAAGCGCGACCTGATCAAGTCGGTCGAGAACGAGGCGCGCCTCGAGTCTGCCGGCCTGATCCGGCGCATCGAGGAAGAGGCCAACGAGCAGGCCACCCAGAAAGCCCGCCGGATCATCGGGATGGCGATCCAGCGGTTGGCGTCGGACACCGTCGTCGAGGCCACGGTCTCGGTCGTGGAGCTGCCCTCCGACGACCTGAAGGGCCGCATCATCGGACGCGAAGGACGCAACATCCGGGCGCTCGAGGCGGCCACGGGCGTCGATCTCATCATCGACGACACTCCCGAGGCGATCGTCATCTCGGCCTTCGAGCCGCTCCGGCGCGAGGTCGCCCGCCACGCCCTCGAGAAGCTCATCGTGGACGGCCGGATCCACCCGGCCCGCATCGAGGAGGTCGTCGAAAAGGTTCGCTCCGAGCTCTGGGAGAAGATCCGGCAGGAGGGCGAGGCCACGGCGCTCGAGTTCGGCATCCCCGACCTCCACCCGGAGCTCGTCAAGATGCTCGGGCGCCTCAAGTACCGGACGTCCTACGGCCAGAACGTCCTCCAGCACTCCAAGGAGGTCGGCTGGCTCGCCATGAACATGGCGGCGGAGCTCGGCGCCAACGTCGAGGTCGTCCGGCGCGCGGGCCTTCTCCACGACATCGGCAAGGCCATCGACCGGGAGATGGAGGGCACGCACCTCGAGCTCGGGCGCGAGGTCTTGAAGAAGTTCGGCGAGTCCAATGAAGTCATCCACGCCATGGAGTGCCACCACGGCGACTACGAGCCGCGGTCGCTCGAGGCCGTGCTCGTCAACGGTGCGGACGCGCTGTCGGCCGCGCGTCCCGGCGCCCGGCGCGAGATCCTCGAGACCTACGTCAAGCGGCTCGAGAAGCTGGAGCACATCGCCGACGGCTTCAAGGGCGTGCAGAAGGCTTTCGCGATCCAGGCGGGCCGGGAGCTTCGAATCGTCGTCGAGGCCAATCGCGTCACCGACGACGAGGCCCTCTGGCTCTCCCGCGACGTGGCCAAGAAGATCGAAGCCGAGCTCCAGTATCCGGGGCAGATCAAGGTCACCGTGATCCGGGAGACGCGCGCCGTCGAGTACGCGCGCTGACGCGAAGCCGCATGAACATCCTCTTCGTCGGCGACGTCGTGGGCGCGCCGGGCCGGCGCGCGCTCGCCGAGGCCCTCGAGAAGATCATCGACCGGCACCGGATCGACTTCACGATCGTCAACGTCGAGAACGCCGCCGGCGGCTTCGGCCTGACGGTCGAGCTCTTCGAGGACCTCTCGAAGATGCCGATCGACGTCTTCTCCTCGGGCAACCACATCTGGGACAAGAAGGAGATCTACGACACGCTCAACGCCTCGGACCGGCTGCTGCGGCCCGCCAACTATCCGCCGGGCAATCCCGGGCGGGGCTGGACGGTCCAGCAGACGTCGTCGGGGATCCCGGTCGGCGTCTTGAATCTGCAGGGGCAGGTCTTCATGCCCGCCAACGCCGATTCGCCGTTTCGCGTGGCCGACGAGGAGTTGGCGAAGGCCGGCGACGTCAAGGTCATCGTCGTGGACATGCACGCCGAGGCGACTTCCGAGAAAGCGGCGATCGGCTGGTACCTGGACGGGCGCGTGTCCGCGGTCCTCGGCACGCACACCCACGTCCCGACGGCCGACGAGACCATCCGGCCGGGTGGGACCGCCTACCTCTCCGACGCCGGAATGACCGGGGCCTACGAAGGCATCATCGGCTTCACGAAGGATCGGATCATCGAGAAGTTCCTGTCCCAGACACCGCGCTCCTTCGAGACCGCGAAGAAGGACATCCGTCTCTCCGGGGCCGTCGTCGACGTCGACGAGTCGACCGGCAAGGCGCGCAAGATCGAGCGGATTCAGGTGAAGGTGGATTAGGCCGCCGACCATGCCTCGTCCGATCCTCGCGGTTTTCGTGGCGACCTGGCGGCGATACCGCCGCGCTGCGCGCGACGTTCCCTACTGCCGAGGGCTTGCCTTTGGTGGTCGGGTCGACGGGCCGACGAGAGCGAAGAGTTTGCGAGCCGATCTAGGAACTTTGTCGTGAGACCCGCCCTGACGGTGATCATCACCACCCTCAATGAGGAGGCCAACATCCGCGAGTGCCTCGAGAGCCTCGCGTTCGCCGACGAGATCCTGTTGGTCGACTCCTTCTCCACCGACGGCACGGTCACGATCGCGCGCGCGATCCCGAAGGTCACGGTCGTCCAGCGGGAGTACTTCGGCTCGGCCGCCCAGAAGAACTGGGCGATGGACCAGGTGACGACGCCCTGGATCCTCATCGTGGACGCGGACGAGCGCGTCCCGGAGGCCCTGGCCCGCGAGATCCAGACGCTTCTCGAGAAGGGGCCGGAGGCGAAGGCTTACGCGATCCGCCGCCGGAACGTCTTCCTGGACCGCACGATCAAGCACTCGGGCTGGTCTACGGACAGGGTCGTGCGCCTCCTCGAGAAGGGCACCGCGCGGTACCCCAACCGCCGCGTCCACGCCGACCTCCACCTCGAGGATCCCGCCCCGACACTCTCGGAGCCGATGCTCCACCGCACGTGCCGCTCGCTCGATCAGTACCTCGAGAAAATCCACAGATACGCCACGTGGGGCGCGGCGGACGCGTTCCGACAGGGACGGCACGCGGGTTTCGTCGAAGTCGCGCTACGGCCCGTGTGGCGGTTCTTCCGGATGTACGTCATCCAGGCCGGGTTCCTCGACGGGCGGCACGGGCTGGTCCTGTGCGGCCTGCAGGCCTGGGGCGTCTTCCTCAAATGGTCGAAAGTCTGGGAGTGGCAGCGCTTTCGCAAGAACGGCTGGCCGGTGGCGCTTCCGGCGTACGATGAATCCCCGGAGATCTGGGAAGGGAGCACGTAACGCATGCTCGGACTGCTGAAGATGCTCTGGAGGAAGCCGAAGATGCTGAACGTGGGAGACAAGGCCCCCGAATTCTCGGTTCAGGACCACACCGGCAAACGCCGGTCCCTCTCGGACCACCGCGGCAAGAACGTCGTCCTCTGGTTCTACCCAAAGGCGGACACCCCCGGTTGAACGACGGAGGGTTGCGGGTTCCGCGACCTCTACCCGGAGTTTCAGAAGAGGAACACCGAGATCCTGGGGGCTTCTTTCGACACCGTCGAGGACAACGCCGTCTTCGCGAAGAAGTTCAACTATCCCTTTCCGCTCCTCTGCGACGTCCGGCGCGACATCGGCATCGCCTACGGGGCGGCGGACTCCCGGTCGGCGGAGATGGCCAACCGCATCTCCTACGTCATCGACCCGGAGGGAAAGATCGCGCAGGCGCACTCGAAGGTCTCGCCCAAGTCGCACCCGAAGGAGATCCTGCAGAGCCTGTAGTGCTCGTCATCCCGAGGCTCGAGAGGGATCCCTCGCTGCGCTCGGGATGACAGGATGCGCCTACGCTCCGGATATACTCGTCTTCGGATAGGATTTGAAAATGGCCGTCGATCCCGAGCTGCTCGCGATTCTCGTCTGCCCGAAGACCAAGGGCCCCCTCGAGCTCGTGGAGCTGAAGGAAGGAACGCGCAAGGCCCTCGTCGAGAAGTACCGCGAGAAGTTCCGCGACGAGGAGCCGGTGGTCACGCAGGGGCTGTACTCGAAGCAGGCCGACCTCGTCTACCCGATCGTGTCCGACATTCCGGTGATGCTGATCGACGAGGCCCTGCCCGGCTCGGAGGCGGCGGGACGCTGAGCGGCGCCGTCCGAGTGGCCCCCCGCAAGCTCGCCTACGTTCTCCTCGTCGTCTTCGCTCTCCTCACCTCCCAGATTTCGGCCGCCTATGCCGTTGCGGTCCTGCTGCTGCTGGTGTGGACGGCGGACGTCGTCCGCGCCCGCCGGCCTCCCGAGAGCCTGCGCTCGCCCTTCGTCTTCTTGTTGGGCGTCTTCGCGCTCCTGACGACGCTCTCGGCCCTCTTTTCGCGGGATCCGGCCGTCAGCGTCTGGCACCTGCCGGGCCTCGGACTCCTACTGGTGGTGCCGATCGCGATGGACCTCTGCGACGACGTCCCGAAGGCGCGCCTGGTTTTTCTCGCGCTCTCCGCCAGCGGCACGATCCTCGCGCTGCTTGGGATCTGGCAGTTCCTCCACGGCGGAAGCCATCTGAACAACCGCATCCGGGGCACGCTCTCGCACTACATGACGTTCTCGGGGTTGACGATGATCGCGGCCTGCCTTCTCCTAGGGATGGCGCTGGAGGAGCGGGGACGCTGGCGGCTCCTCGGACTCCTCTGCGTCGTGCCGTTTGGCTCGGTGCTTCTGACCTACACCCGGGGAGCGTACGTCGGGATCCTCGCGGCCCTCGCGGTCTATGCGGCGGTCCGGCGGCCCCGGGCGCTGATCCCCCTCGCCGCCGTTCTGGTGGCGGTCTTCTTTCTCGCCCCGGCCGAGATCCGCGGCCGGATCCTTTCGATCACCGATTTGGCGGATCGCACGAACCGAGACCGGATCGCGATGGCGCACGCCGCGGCGCGCATCGTGCGCGACTACCCGATCTTCGGGCTGGGACCGGAGATGGTGTCGCTCTACTACCCGCTCTACCGCGACCCGGATGCGCCGCGGTGGCGCGTCCCGCACCTCCACAACAACGCTCTGCAGATCGCGGCCATGAGCGGCGTCTTCGCCGCAGCAGCGTATCTGGCGATCGTCGGCCTCTTCCTCGCACGGACGGTCGTGCTCGTCCGCCGCGAGCGGCGGACCGACCGGGCGGCGCTCTGGGCGGGGGCGCTGTTGGCGGGCGTCGCCCTCGCCGTCGCCGGGCTCTTCGAATACAACTTCGGCGACACCGAGGTCGAGATGGCGACCCTCCTCGTCTTCGCGGCGCCGTTCTCGGGGGCCGCCGGGGCGGAGTCGGCCGCCGGCGCGTCCGGGCTAGAATCGCCGTGATGTCCGCCCGGCCTCTTCCCCTGTCGGCCACTCCGCGGCCGTACACGGTCTCGGAACTGCTCGCCGAGGTCGCGGGGGTGCTCCGTACGACGTGGCGGGACGTGTCCGTCGTGGGCGAGATCGCGCGGTACGACCTTCGCAACGGACACGGTTACTTCACGCTCAAGGACAAGACGGCGAGCCTTTCGGCGATCATCTTCGGCTCGGATCTCAAACGCGTACCGTTTCGCCTGGAGCCGGGGCTCGAGATCGTCGTGCGGGGCTCCCTCGACCTCTACGCGCCCCAGGGCAAGTTCCAGATCAAGGCCTTCGCGATCGAACCGGTCGGCAAGGGCGCCCTGCAGCTCGCCTTCGAGCAGCTCAAGGCCCGCCTTCTCGCCGAGGGCCTGTTCGCGCCCGAGCGCAAGCGGCCGATCCCGAAGCTGCCGCGAGCGATCGCGCTGGTCACCTCGCCGACCGGCTCGGTCTTGCGGGACATGCTGAACGTGCTCGGCCGCCGCTTCCGGCGCGTGGCCATCACGATCTATCCCGTGCGCGTCCAGGGGGAGCTCGCGGCCGCCGAGATCGTCGCCGCGATCCGGCACTTGAACCGCCGCGCGGCCTTCGACGTGCTGATCGTGGCGCGCGGAGGCGGGTCTCCCGAGGACCTCGCGCCCTTCAACGACGAGCGGCTCGCTCGGGCTCTGGTGGCCTCGCGGATCCCGACGATCTCGGGCGTGGGGCACGAGACGGACTGGACGATCTGCGACCTCGTCGCGGACCTGCGCGCCCCGTCGCCCTCGGCCGCGGCCGAGCTGGTCGTCGAGCGCGAGGAAGAGATCTGCCGGAGCGTCCTGCGCGCGCGCCAGGGGATCCAGCGCGCGATGCGGGGGCGGCTGACCCTCGAGCGCTCCCGGCTCTCCGGCGTGCGGCGCGCGGACGCCCTGGCGGGGTTTCCGCGGCGCTTGCGCGAGTGGAAGGGACGGACCGCTCAGGGGAGGGACGCTCTGATCGCCTGCCTCGAGCGGCGCCCGGCCGAGTACGCCGCGCGTGTCGCCGCGGCCCGCCGCCTGCTCCAGGATTTCC
>JBASRI010000255.1:0-6773 GCA_049273755.1 Thermoanaerobaculia bacterium | reverse complement strand
GCTTTCGGCGCTCGAGCCGGCCGCGGGAGGCAAGCTGCCGCGGCAGTCCGCGGCCGCGCGCGCGCGCATCGAGCGCCTGGTGCCCCTGACCGGAGCCGCATTCGGCGTGCGTTCGCTCTTCGAGATGGATCCCGACGGCTCGTACGGCTACTACAACCGCGTTGCCAGCGAGGCCGCAGCGGCCTCGGCGCCCCTGGCGCAGGATCGGATGCTTCGGACCTTCGGGGCGCGCTGGGTGCTGGCCCACGAGGGCGAGCCGCACCCGCTCTACCGCCCCGCGACGGGCCTCTCGGTCGCGCACGAGCGCCTCGTGCTTTTCGAGGACCCGAGTCCGCTGCCCGAGCTGCGCTGGGCGGGCCGCGCGCACCGGCGAACGTCGCTCTCGGGAACTCTGGATCTGCTGCGCTCCGACGCGTTCGACCCGTCCACCGACGTCGTCCTGCCCGGCCGCGAGGACCGCGCCGCGGAGGGCGCGCCGGCGAAGGCCCGCGTCACCGCGGAGGCCGTCGCTCCCGACCGCGCCCGGGCGCGGGTCGAGGCCGAAGGCGCGGGGCACCTGGTCTTTTCCCGCACGTACTTCCCGGCGTGGCAGGCGCGCCTCGACGGGGAGGCGGTCCCGGTCCTGGTGGCCAATGCGCGCGACCTCGCGGTCGCGGTTCCTGCGGGGGCGCACACCGTGGAGATCGCGTACGACCGCACACCCTTCCGCCGCGGCGTTGCCATCCAGGCGGCAGCCTTTCTCGTCGTGCTCGCCGCGGCCGTCGCGACGCGCCGCCTGTAGGGGCGCCCCGCCCCTACGGAGCGGCCGGAGCGGTCGTCAGGCCGAGGTGCGCGCGCAACGCCTCGTAGATGTCGGGCCGACACCCGTTCAACGGGATCACGCTCCACGCGTAGTAGAGCGAGAGCGCCGCGAAGACCGGGAGCATCCAGCGGAACTCGCGCGTGTCGATGATGTCGTGGAAACCGACGACGAGCGCGAAGGGCGCCATCGCCAGGAAGTACCGGCTCCAGTCCTCCGTCGAGACGCAGACGAGCAGGGCGAGCGTGAAGAGGCAGTACCAGAAAAGGACCGGGAAGCGCCGGCGGAGCCGGAAGGTGCCGACGGCATAGAAGAGGAAGAGCAGGATGTGGAACTCGACCTGGTGGTAGAGGCCCTTCTGGAAGAGCGCCGGCAGGAAGCCGAACGGCCGGAAGGCCGCGATTTTCTCGCCGTGCGGCGCCAGATACGCGAAGAAATCGCCGAAGCGAACCGCGCAGAACACGCAGTAGGCCGTGAGCCCCGTCGGGATCAGTGCCAGCCAGGGCAGGGATCGAAGGCGCCGCTGCCGAATCAGCACTACGGCGTAGGCCGGCGCGAGCATGATCCCGGAGATCCGGGTCAACGCCGCGAGCGCGGCCGCCACAGACGCCCGGCCGTAGCGCGCTCTCTCGAAAAACCAGAGCGACGCCAGGGTCAGCGCCACCGCGAGCGACTCCGTCGCTCCCGTCGACCGGTAGAGCAACCAGCGCGGCGGCAGAAACAGGAAGACGAGCGAGAGAAACTCGGGTGACGGCAGCTTCCAGACGTCGCGCGCCAGACGGTAGAAGAGCAGCACCGCCGCGACCGAGGCCAGGACCGACACGAGGAGCAGCGCGGGCTCGTATCCGGCGATCCACGACAGCGCCCGAACGCACAGCGGGTAGAGCGGCAGGTGCGTCAGGTAGTACCGCGGGTCGTAGACGTAGGCCAGCAGCGGGTTGTCCGGCTGGACCGCGTAGAGCGTGCGCGCGACCGTCAGGTAGTTGGGCCCGTCCCAGAAGCGGTAGACCGTCGACATGTCGGCCCGGAACGGCCAGTAGACGAGGAACGAGCCTCCGACGGAAGCCAGGGTCAGCCAGATCTCCGGCCGGACGCCGGCGCGGGGCTTATCGGTCACCTGGAAACAGAATACTCCGCCGGCTCGTCGGGCCAGCCCGTCGCCACGAGGCCGCCGCGGCCGGGCAGCTCGGTCTGAAGCAGGTTCCGAACCGGAATCGCGTCGCGCCGCGCGAGCGCCTCGCGCGCGAGGTCGGAGAGCAGGGGGAAGGTGACGCCGGCGGAGAGCCAGTCGTCCAGGATCTTCTCGAACAGCGCCGCCTTCGAGCGCCCCTCGACCTCCGCGTGGATCGTGTGGACCTCGGTCGAGCGCGGCGCCTGGCGGAAGAAGGCGCGCTGGGCCTCGTCGCCCGAGAGCTCTCGCCAGGCGAGCGTTTCGTCGAGCGTGGGCAGCGTCGTCGGGATCTCGACCGTGCGGAAGACTCGGCCCCCGACGCGCGGGAAGAACGGGGTCCCCCGCCGCGTGTCCGAAGCGTAGAGGAGCGAGCGCTCTTCCTGCGCCTCGAGGGAGCGCGCGTCCACATTCCAGCCGGGAGCGGCGCTCGCCCGCGCCGGCACGCCGAAGACGCGAAGGTAAGCGGCGTGCGCCCGGCCGTACTCCTCGCGCACGCGCGCCGGCCCCATGCGTGAGAGCCCGTCGTGCCATCCAACGTGGTCCCAGCCGTGGACGCCGGTCTCGTGGCCGGCCTTCGCCGCGGCGCGCATCGCGTCGGCTCCCCGCTCCCCGATCAGGGGCGCGGGCAGGAGCGTGCCCGAGAGCATCGTCCGCCAGCCGTAGAGCGCAGGAGCCCGGGAACGCAGCATCTTCTTCAAGAAACCCTTGCGGGTGAAGACGCGGCGGATCGCGACCCCGGAGCGGTCGGGCCCGAACGTGAAGAAGAAGGTCGCGCGGATGCCGCGCGCGGCGAGCAGCCCGGCGAGGCGGGGCACGCCCTCCCGGGTTCCCTCGTCGGTGTCGCAGTCGACCTTGAGGGCGACGCGACGTTCACTCATCGCGTGGCCCGTCGTCCCTTCAGGTAGTACTCGAGGGTGCGCCGCACGCCCTCCTCGAGGGGGACCCGGGGCTCCCAGCCGAGGATTTCGCGTGACCGCCGGATCGAGGGCACGCGCGTCAGGATGTCCTGATAGCCCGGTCCGTAGTATTCGCCGGCCGTCACGTCCACGATCCGCGCCTTGCGGGCGACCTCCTCGTAGCCGGGAGACGCGCCGACCGCGGCGATCAGACGCTCCGCGAGCTCGCGGATGGAGAGGTCGTTGGCGGGGTTGCCGATGTTGAAGATCCCGCCGTCGGCACGGCCGCCGCGGTTCTCCAGGATCGCCATGAGCGCGTCGATGCCGTCGGAGATGTACGTGAACGAGCGCCGCTGCGTCCCGCCGTCCACCAGCTTGATGGGCTCTCCATAGAGGATGTTGTGCAGGAACTGCGTCAGCACGCGGCTCGAGCCCTCCTTGGGCGAATCGATGTCGTCCAGGTGCGGGCCGAACCAGTTGAAGGGGCGAAACAGCGTGAACGCCAGCCCGCGCTGGCCGTAGGCCCAGATGACCCGGTCCAGAAGCTGCTTGGAGCACGAGTAGATCCAGCGCTGCTTCTGGATCGGCCCGTAGACCATCGGCGAGGAGTCTTCGTCGAACTCGGCGTCCGGGCACATCCCGTAGACCTCCGAGGTGGAAGGAAAGACGACGCGCTTGCCGTAGCGGACGGCCTGCTTGACGATGCGCAGGTTCTCCTCGAAGTCGAGCTCGAAGACCGCGAGCGGCTGCGTGACGTAGGCGGCCGGCGTCGCGATCGCGACCAGCGGCAGCACGACGTCGCACTTCTTGACCTGGTATTCGATCCACTCCTTGTTGATCGCGATGTCGCCCTCGAGGTACGTGAACCGCGGGTCGTCGAGGAAGGCCGCGATCTTGTCGGAGCCGACGTCGAGGCCCGAGACGTGCCAGTCGGTCGCTTGCAGGATCCGCTCCGTCAGGGCGTTGCCGATGAACCCGTTGACGCCGAGGATCAGGACCCGCATCCGCTACCCCCTCTCCGCGAGAAACGCCGCAGCGTCCCTCTCCTCGTGCCCGTCGGACTGCAGCCGGAGAAGCTCCACGTACCGGTCGTCGCCGCACGCCACGAAGAGGCGCCCGTCGTCGCCCCGGACCTGCCCGGGAACCGTGTCGGGGGCGGCGAGGCCCGGCAGGCGGGTACGCCACACGAACGCCCTTCTTCCGAAAAGGTCGGTGAAAGCCCCCGGATAGGGGTGGGTCACGGCTCGCACGAGGTCGTGAACTTCCTTGGCCGGCCGGCTCCAATCGATGCGTCCGTCCTCCGCGCGGCGCCGGCCGAAGCGTGTGGCTCGCGCCTCGTCCTGAGGCGTGGTCTGCGCCGTCCCGGCCTCGAGCTCCTCGAGCCGCCGGCCGAGAACCGCGACGGCCGCCGCTGTGACGCGGCGCTGCACGTCGAGCGCCGTGTCGTCCGGTCCGATGGGGACGGCCTCCTGGTCCACGATGGGCCCCCGGTCCGCCCGTTCGGTCATGACGTGAAGCGTGGCGCCCGTCCTCGTCTCGCCCTTCAACACCGCCCAGTTGACGGGCGCCCGACCGCGGAACTTCGGAAGGAGCGACCCGTGCATGTTGAAGGCGCCCAGGCGCGGGGCCGCGAGCATCTCGGCCGGCAGCAGGCACCGGTAGTAGAACGAGAAAAGCAGGTCCGGAGCGGCGGCGCGCACGCGCGCGATCGCCTGCGGGTCCAGCGGGTTCTCCAGCACGAGGGGCTCGATGCCGTGGGCGCGCGAGAGCTCCGCGACACTCGGAAACCAGCGCGCCTCCTCGGGCGAATCGCGGTGGGTGGCGACGAGCACGGGACGCCGTCTCCGCTCGAGAAGGTGCTTCAGGCAGGCGTGACCGGTGTCGGAGTACGCGAAGACGGCGATGCGGGTCATGAAACCGAAGTTTCGAGTTTCACGTCTCGGGGCTCGGGTTCGGGAGCCGGAGAGGCCCCCAGGCCGTAGACGCGCTTGACCCGGAACCGCGGGCGGCCGCGGACCTGCTGGTAGATCCGGCCCACGTATTCTCCGACCAGCCCCAGGCCCGCCATGGCGATGCCGAGCAGCGTGAACAGGATCGCGAAGAGGGTGAACACCCCCTCCACTTCGGCTCCCACGATGAGCCGGCGCACGAAGAGGAAGAGGCCGAATGCGATGCCCCCGATCGCCACGGCCGTGCCGAGCAGACCGAAGAGCTGGAGCGGGACGATCGAAAACCCCGTCATCAGGTCGAAATTCAGGCGGATGAGGCGGTAGAGCGAGTAGGCCGAGGTGCCGTGGCGGCGCGGAGCGTGGGCGACGGCCACTTCGGCGGGCCGCCGCGCGAAGCTCTGCGCCAGCGCGGGGATGAAGGTGGAGGCCTCGTGGCACCGGTTGATCTCTTCGACGACGTCGCGCGAGTACGCCCGGAGCATGCAGCCGAAGTCCGTCAGCTTCATCCGCGTGATCATCGCTGTGACGCGGTTGACGGCCCCCGAGGCCAGGCGCCGGAAGAGCGTGTCCTGCCGGCCCTGCCGCACGCCGCCCACGGCATCGTGGCCCTGGTCGATCTTCGCCAGCAGCTTCGGAATCTCCTCCGGCGGATTCTGCAGGTAGGCGTCGAGCGTGACGACGACGTCGCCCCGCACGCTCTGGAAGGCGGCGAGCAGCGCCTGGTGCTGGCCGAAGTTGCGCGCGAGCTCGAGCACGCGCACCCGCTCGGGGCTGCGCCGGGCGGCGTCCTTGAGAATCTCGAGGGAGCGGTCCCGGCTGCCGTCGTCCACGAACACGAGCTCGTAGGGACGTCCGAGGGCGTCCATCACCGCGAAGAGCCGCGGGAGAAGCTCCGGCAGATTGGCCTCCTCGTTGTAGACCGGAACGACGACGGAGACTTTCATGGACGGCGGGCGGCGGTCCGCGAACGGCAGCAGGATGACGGCATCACGGATCGCGGGGAATCTTACCCGGTTTTCTCCCGGCCGCCGCGGCGCCCCGCCGCACCTCCCAGAGGAGCCAGGCGATCGCCGCCCACCACGGCCCGTACCATCCGGGCAACACTGCGGCGGTCGGCTCGGGATGAAACGTCGCACCGACGAGGAACGCCCCGGCGACCGCGCTGTAGAGGAAGAACCCGGGTCCCGCGGAGAGAGCGCCCAACGCGATCGGCCAGACGCAGTACTGGCGACCGAAGCCGGGCGCGAACACCAGCACGACCAGGAACAGCAGGAGGCTCGCCCGGGCCAGCTCGACGTTCCGGAGCCGCACGAGCGCGACGGCCACCGCGACGGCGAAGATCGCGACGGGGAGCCAGTCGGGCACGCCGGGCACCAGAACCATGGCTTCGATGCCGTAGTTGCCGGTCAGGCCGCGGTACAGGAAAACCCGCTCCAGGATCTGCTCCCGCGACGCGAAGTATGGCGCGAACGACGCGACGAAGACCAGGTAAGGCGCCGCGACCGGCACCCAGCCTCTCCATCCCGGCCGGCGGCGGAAGAGAAGCGGATGGAGCGCCGTCACGTGCTTGACGAGAAGCGAGAGCGAAAGCGCCGCCGCCGCCGGAAGGTCGCGCCCGCACTCGGAGAAAGCGATGGCGCCGAGCAGAAAGAGGAGCGCGAGGCCGTCGAACTGGAGGTGAGAGCTCGAGATCAGAATCGAGACCGGGTTGGCGAAGAAAAAGAGCGCCGCGAGCCCGGCTCCCCGGCGCCCGCGCCGGGCGCGGGCCAGGAGGAAGACGAGGGCCGCGGTGGCCGCGTCGCCCCCGAGCAGCAGGAGGCCGAGCACGGTCGTGCGCTTGAGCCCCGTGGCCTCCGCCAAGGAGGCGGCCGCCGACAGGACGCCGGCCCAGAGAGGCGAGTAGTTGTAGCGGTACGTGTCCCGGTACGGATCGCCCCCATGCTGCGCGATCTCCGTGA
>JBASRI010000678.1:0-6693 GCA_049273755.1 Thermoanaerobaculia bacterium | reverse complement strand
CGCCGCGCCTCTCCCCGATGGACGCCCTGCGGACCATCGTCTCGGCGCTGCCTGAGACCGACCCGGATGCCGCCTCCATGGCGCCCGAGGCCAACCGGCGAAAGGCCGTCCGCCTGACGGGCCAGCTCGCCACGATCGTGGCGGCGCTCCACCGTATCCGCCAGGGCAAGCCGGTCGTGGCGCCGGATCCCGGCCGAATGCACGCGGACGACTTTCTCCGGATGCTCTCCGGCGAAACGGCGCGCTCGGCGGCCGTCAAAGCCTTCGGCATCGCGCTCGTGCTCCACGCCGATCACGAGCTGAACGCCTCGACCTTCGCCGCCCGCGTGACCGCCGCGACGCTCGCGGACATGCACGCCGCCATCACGTCGGCCGTCGCGACGTTGAAGGGCCCCCTTCACGGCGGCGCGAACGAAGCGGTCATGAAGATGCTCCTCGAGATCGGCTCGCTCGAGCGCGTGGACGAGGACATCCGCGGCCGCCTCGGCCGCAAGGAAAAGATCATGGGATTCGGCCACCGGGTCTACACCACCGAAGACCCGCGTGCCACGCACCTGCGGGAGATGTCGGGGGCCGTGGCCGAGGCCTCCGGAGACACTCTTTGGTACGACCTGTCGCGCCGCATCGAACAGGTCGTCCGGGACGAGAAGAAGCTCAACGCGAACGTGGATTTCTACTCCGCGTCGCTCTACTACGTCCTCGGAATCCCGAGCGAGCTCTTCACGTCGATCTTCGCCCTCTCGCGAATCGCCGGCTGGACCGCCCACGTTCTCGAGCAGTACGCCCACAACCGCTTGATCCGCCCGCGCGCGGAGTACACGGGACCGGCGTACCCGCAGCCGTACGTGCCGGTCGAGAAGAGGTAGCTGTCATCCCGAGGAGCGAAGCGACGAGGGACCCCTTTAGGAGCCGCGCTCTAGCTCGAAAGGGATCCCTCGCTGCGCTCGGGATGACATGGCCTTCCCTCGCTGCGCTCGCGAGGCCATGTCACTCCCCCAGATACGCCTCCTTGACCTTCGGATTCGCGGCGACCTCGGCAGACGTGCCTTCGAGAGCCACGGAGCCGGTCTCGAGGACGTAGGCGCGGTTGGAGTGGCGCAGGGCCGCGTTGGCGTTCTGCTCGACGAGCAGGACGGGCACGCCCGCGCGGTGGATCTCTTCGATGGCCTCGAAGATGGCGTGGACGACGATCGGCGCCAGGCCCAGGGACGGCTCGTCCAAGAGCAGGACCTTCGGGCGCGACATCAGCGCCCGGCCGATCGCCAGCATCTGCTGTTCGCCGCCGGAGAGCGTGCCGGCCGTCTGCTTCAGGCGCTCCTTGAGTCTCGGAAAGAGCGCGTAGACCTTCTCGAAGTCGGCCGCGATGCCGCCGTCCCGCCGCGTGTAGGCGCCCATCTCCAGGTTCTCCTGGACCGTCAGGTTGGCGAAGACGATGCGGCCTTCGGGCACCAGCACGAGCCCGTCGCGCACGAGCCGGTGCGTGGCCACGGTCTTCGTCGGCGCGCCTCGATACCGCACCTCGCCCGAGGCGCTGGGCACCAGGCCCATGATCGCCCGCAGCGTCGTGGTCTTGCCGGCGCCATTGGCCCCGATGAGCGTCACGATCTCACCCTCGGAGAGCGAGAGCGAAACGCCCTCGAGCGCCTTGATCGCTCCGTAGGAGACGGTCAAGTCGCGGACTTCGAGGATCGCGCTCACGCGCCCCCCAGGTAAGCCTCGATGACCTTGGGGTCGCGCTGGATCTCGGCGGGCTTCCCCATCGCGATCGTCGAGCCGTAGTCGAGCACGTGCACGGTCTCGCAGATGCCCATGACCACCTTCATGTTGTGCTCCACGAGAAGGACCGCCATGCCGAACCGGTCGCGGATCCAGCGAATCAGGTCCATCAGCTCGTTGGCCTCGTGCGAGTTCATCCCGGCGGCGGGCTCGTCGAGAAGCAGCAGCCGCGGCGCCGTGGCCATCGCGCGCGCGATCTCCAGCCGCCGCTGGCTGCCGTACGGGAGGTTCCGCGCCTTTTCGTCGGCCAGGTCGTCCAGCTTGAAGATCTTGAGCAGCTCGCGGCTCTCCCGGTCCACGCGCTCTTCCTCCTCGCGGTGGGCGGGGGTCCGGAGGACCGCCGTCGTCAGCGTCGTGGCCTGCCGGCAATCGAAAGCGACCTTGACGTTGTCGAGGACCGACATGTTGGAGAAGAGGCGGATGTTCTGGAAGGTGCGGGCGATGCCCCGACGCGTGATCTTGCCGCAGCGCTCGCCCTCGATCGGATCGCCCTCGAACACGATCCGGCCGGAGGTCGGGGTGTAGACGCCCGTGATGACGTTGAAGACGGTGGTCTTGCCGGCGCCGTTGGGGCCGATGAGGCCGTAGAGCTGGCGGGGCTCGATCTTCAGGTCCAGCTCGTTGACGGCCACCAGGCCGCCGAAGCGCATCGTCACGCTGGAGAGCTCGAGGACGGACATGGTCGGCTTCAGTCCTCGAGCGTCGTCGCCGAGGTGGACCCCGGGGCGTCGCCGATCTCCCGCCGGCGCTTCGACAGGAACGTCACGAACTCCTTGTGCCCCAGGATGCCCTGCGGGCGCACGATCATGATCACGATCAGGAGCAGCGAGAAGAGGATCATCCGGTATTGGGCGAACTGGCGGAGGCCTTCGGTCAGGCTGATGAACAGCACCGCACCGAGCACGGAGCCGGAGATCGACCCGAGCCCGCCGATGACGATCATGATGATGATCTCGAAGGACTTCAGGAACGTGAACGAGTTCGTGTGGACGTACATCAGGTAGTGGGCGAAGAGACCGCCGGCGACACCCGCCAGAGCGGAGGAGACCACGAAGGAGATCACCTTCGCGCGCGTGGTGTGCACACCCATCGCCTCGGCGGCGATCTCGTCCTCGCGGATCGCGATGAGCGTCCGGCCGAAGGAGGAATGGACGATCCGGTAGACGATCAGGATCGTCACGGCGGCGAAGGCATAGATCCAGAAGAAGTTCGCGAGCTTCGGGATGCCGGAAAAGCCCCGCGCCCCGCCCACGGCGTCGATGTTCAGGATGAACACGCGGATGATCTCGCCGAAGCCCAGCGTCACGATCGCAAGGTAGTCCCCGCGCAGCCGGAGCGACGGCACCCCGACGATGAATCCCGCGATCGCCGCGAGAAAAGCCCCGATCGCCAGACCCGTCAGCAGCAGGACGCTTTGCTGGCCCGTCGCCGGCAGGAACGTCAGGGAATGCCTCAGCTTGTCCCCGAAGGTCACCGTGAAATAGGCCGAGGCATACGCGCCGATCGCCATGAAGCCCGCGTGGCCGATCGAGAACTGGCCCGTGAAGCCGTTGATGAGGTTGAGCGAAACCGCGAGGATGATGTTGATGCCCGCCAGACACATCACCTGGAGGAAGTACGGCGAGATCGCCACGCCCGGGATCAGGCGCCCGGTCAGGATCTCGTTTGCGAGAATCAGGCTTCCGACGACGGCGAGCGCGACGAGAAGCCCCTTCACACCTTTTCCTTCTGAACCCGGCCGAGCAACCCTTGCGGCCGCAGGATCAGGACCAGGATGAGGATGCCGAAAGCGATGGCCTCGCGATAGGTCGAGGACAGGTAGCCGACGACCATCACCTCCGAGGTGCCGATCAGCAGGCCGCCGAGAACGGCGCCGGGAATGCTGCCGATCCCGCCCAGCACCGCTGCCACGAAGGCTTTCAGCCCGTACATGATGCCCATCAGCGGGTCGATCTTGGGGATCTGCATCCCGATCAGGACGCCGGCCGCCGCCGCGAGCGCGGAGCCGACGGCGAACGTGATGGCGATGATCCGGTCCGTCGAGATCCCCATCAGCCGCGCGCCGTCGAGGCTGAAGGAAACCGCGCGCATGGCCTTGCCCGTGCGCGTCTTGAGGATGAAGAAGCGCAGGAGAACCATCAGGAGCATCGAGACGGCGATGACGGTGATCTGCTCGCTCGTCAGATGCACGCCGCCGAAGATGAAATCGGCGTGGGGTGCGAGCGACGGGAAGAACTTCGGATCCGGACCGAAGACGAGCTGCGCCAGGTTCTCGATGAAGAGCGAGACGCCGATCGCCGTGATCAGCAGCGTGAGCCGCGCCTCGCGGCGCACCGGTCGGTACGCCAGCCGCTCGATGAGCATGCCGAGGACCGCGCAGACCGCCATCGCGCCGACCATGACCAGGACGGCGGAGACCAGAGACGGCTCGTCCCCGCGGAGCTTGCGCGAGAGGTAGTACCCCACGTAGGCCCCGACCATGTAGACGTCGCCGTGGGCGAAGTTGATCAGGCGCAGGACGCCATAGACCATCGTGTAGCCCAGGGCGATCAGGGCGTAAATCGACCCGAGCGACAGGCCGTTGACCAGTTGCTGGAGGAAAGTGGTCATCCGGAAGAGCCGTGTCCTTGCACGCTCTCCGCCCCCGCGAGAGCCTCTACGAGCCCACCTGCTCAGGTTTGACCGTTTCCGTCAGCAGGTACTTGCCGTTCTCGATCTTCAGGATCACCGCCGGCTTGACGGCGTTGCGCTCCTTGTTGATCGTGATCGTTCCGGTCACGCCAGGGAAATCCTTGGTCGCCGCGAGCGCGTCCCGCACACTAGACCCCGAGGTCGAGCCGGCGCGCGTCATCGCGTCCGCCAGGATCCGCGCGGCGTCGTAGCCGAGCGCGGCGAGCGCGTCGGGCACCTGGTTGTATTTCGCCTTGTAGTCGTTCACGAACTTCTGCACGATCGGGTTGGGGTCGTCGGTCGAGTAATGGTTGGAGAAGTAGCAGCCATTCAACGCCGGGCCGCCGATCTCCCAGAGCTTGGGCGAGTCCCAGCCGTCGCTGCCGAGGAAAGGCACCGTGATGCCCAGCTCGCGCGCCTGGTAGACGATGGTGCCCGCCTCCGTGTAGTAGCCGGGAACGTAAACCGCATCGGGGCTGGCGGCCTTGATGGCCGTCAACTGCGCCCGGAAGTCCGAGTCGCCCTGGCTGAAGGACTGCTCCGACACGATCGTGCCGCCCAGCTTCTTGTACGCCTGTCCCATGAACGTCTGGAGGCCCACGGAGTAGTCGCTGCGCACGTCCACGAGAATCGCGAGCTTCTGGGCCTTGAGCGTGTCGTACGCGAAGTGCGCCATCACGGCGCCCTGGAAGGTGTCCATGAAACAGACGCGGAAGATGTAATCGCCGACCTGCGTGACCCGCGGGTTTGTCGATGAGGGCGAGATCATCGGGATCTGGCTCGCCTGGCAGATCGGCGCCGCGGCCAGCGAGTGTGACGAGGCGACCTGGCCGAGCATGGCGACGACGTGCTGCTGGTTTATGAGCTTGGTCACGACGGTGGCCGCTTCCTCGGGCTTGGACTGGTCGTCCTCCACGTAGAGCTTGATCTGCTTGCCGAGGACGCCGCCCTTCTTGTTGATGTCGTCGACGGCGAGCTGCGAGCCGTCGCGGGTCGAGATGCCGAAGGTCGCGATTCCGCCGGTCAGCGAGCCGTACTCGCCCACGGGGATCTCGGACTTGTGACCCTCCTTGGAACCGCAAGCCAGCGCAAGGGCTAGAGCCGCCGCCAGACCGGCCGCCGTGAAAATGCGGAGTCTCATGAGCTTTCGACCTCCTCGTTTCTCGGGATCGACGAAACGGCGTATTCTTTCCTACCGGGCGGCGGAAAGTCAAAACATCCTTTCTGTCAATGGCTTAAGCTAGAATTGCGGTCGAGAACCGAGAGAGGCTGATCTTCATTAGCGACCCCCGCTCCCCCGTCGAGGAAACCGACTCTTCGCCCCAGGGCCCGGCCGAGCCTCCCCCCAGGATCCGACCTCGGTCCGAGCATCCGATCTCCCGTTCCCGGATCGATCCGGACGCGCTGAAAGTCCTGTACCGGCTACGGGCCTCGGGCTACAAGGGCTACCTGGTCGGCGGGTCGGTGCGCGACCTGATGCTCGGCCGCGTCCCGAAGGACTTCGACATCGGGACCGACGCCCACCCGCAGGCGCTGCGGAAGCTCTTTCGCAACTGCCGGATGATCGGGCGGAGGTTCCGCCTCGCCCACATCCTTTTCGCCAACGGCAAGGTGATCGAGGTGGCCACGTTCCGGCGCCGGGCCCAGCCCGCCGTCGACGCCGCGGGCGTGGAGCTTCTCCAGACCTCCGACAACACGTTCGGCACGCCGCGCGAGGACGCGTTCCGGCGGGACTTCACGATCAACGGGCTCTTCTACGACATCGGGGACTTTGCGGTCATCGACTACGTCGGCGGGCTGGACGACCTCGAGTCCGGGCTCGTCCGCACGATCGGGGACCCGGACGTGCGCTTCCAGGAGGACCCGGTCCGCATGATGCGGGCCGTCGAGTTCGCCAGCCGGCTCGGCTTCGCGATCACACCCGACGCGTACGAGGCGATCCTCCGCCACCGAAAGGAAATCGTGAAGTCGGCGCCTCCCCGGGTCACCGAGGAGCTGGCGCAGGCGCTGCGGGGAGGCCACGCCCTGCCGACGCTGCTTCTGATGCGCGAGGTCGGTCTGCTCGACGCGCTGCTGCCGGAGCTCGCCGCGGTGCTGCGGCAGATCGATCCCGATCACGAGAAGGGCACCGGGCACCTGTTCTGGGCCCTGCTGGAAGTGCTGGACGCCGAGCGGCGCCGGGGCCGCGCCTTCGACGACGCGGTGCTCTTCGCGCTCCTCTTCATCCCCATCGTGCGCGCCCGCGTG
>JBASRI010000665.1:0-2236 GCA_049273755.1 Thermoanaerobaculia bacterium | reverse complement strand
TCGGCCTGGTCGAAGATCTTCTGGAGCTGCGACACGGTGGCGGCCCCCACCCAGCGCAGGGCCACGGTCTCCGTCCTCGGATCGATGACGTAGAAGGAGGGCCACGCCTTGATGGGGTACTTGCTCGAGAACGGCGCGTTCTGCGCCTTTTCCGTATCGATGGAGAGCCACACGAACCGGGAGGCGTCCTTCGCCAGAGCCTGATCGGTAAAGACGAAGGCCCGCATCGAGCGGCACGTGTGGCACCAGGGCGCCCACGCTTCGGCGAAGATCGGAAGCTTCTTCGCGCGCGCCGCGGCGAGGGCCTTTGCGTAGTCGTCCTCGATCCAGGGCAGGACCGCGGCCTCGGCAAAGACCGGCGCCGCGGCGGTGGCCGCGCCCAGAGCGACGAGGACAACCGGGAGGAAGCGTCTCCGCATCACTTGGAGGGGGGCGGGAACTTCTCGAAAAGCTTGGCCACAGCCTTGTCGATGTTCTCCTGAGAAACCTGTTCCTGGTCCGTGATCGTGTCGCTCGCGGTGCCTCGCCAGACCAGCGCCTTCTTCCGGGCCTCCACCAGGTCCACGATCAGCGTGCCCACCGGGATCTCGCGGACCGTGGCGGTCGTCGTGGCCCAGCCTCCCGCACCCCAGCCGCCCCAGCCGAACCAGCCGCCGTAGCCGTAGGTGTTGTAGTCAATCCGCTCTTCCTTGCTGACCCGCACGTGGGTGTACACCAGGAAGTCCGGATTCTGCGGATCGAGTCGTAGCCCCTTGCTCTGGAGCGTCGAGGTGACGGCGCGCTCGATCCGATTCTGGATCAGAGGGTTCTTGCTCTTCGTGCCCTCCCGGAGGGCGAAGGTCCTGTAGTTCGAGAAATCGACGGTATGGTCCCAGTCGGCCGCGACCTGCAGGGTCGAGCACGCCGCCGTCATCACCGCCAGGATCAGGAGGCCTTTGAGCGCCTTCATAAAGTCCCCTCCGAAAGGAGAACGATATCCCACCGGCATAGAATCCTTGCTTCGAGAGGAGAAGACGCATGAGACACACGTTCCGCACGACCGCTTTGACCCTGTTGCTCGCGTGCGCGACCGGCCTCGCGGCCCAGGAAGCCAAGCAGAAGGCCGGCCCGCCCGACGAGAAAGCCATGATGGAGGCCATGCAGAAAGCCGCCACGCCGGGGGACGCCCACAAGAAGCTCGACCCCATCGTGGGCACGTTCGACACGAGGGTCCGCATGTGGATGGACCCCTCCAAGCCTCCCGAGGACTCGGCGGGCACGACGGTCAACAGCTGGGTGCTCGGAAACCGCTACGTCGAGCAGAAGTACGACGGCACCTTCATGGGGGAGCCGTTCAACGGAGTCGGCTACACGGGGTATGACAACGTTCAGAAAAAGTATGTCGGCGTGTGGATGGACAGCGCCGGAACCGGGACCATGCTGTCGACCGGCACCGCGGACGCCGCCGGAAAGACCTTCAAGTTGAAGGCGACGCTGTGGGATCCCACGACGGGCAAGCCCACGTCGGTCGACGAAAAGATGACGATCGTCGACAACGACCACCACAACTTCGAGATGTGGGGCAAGGGCCCGAACGGCAAGACCTTCAAGATGATGGAGATTCAGTACACCAGGAAGAAGTGACACGCGGAGAGGGCTTCGCCCTCCTCCGCGTGTCATCCCGAGGAGCGCAGCGACGAGGGATCCCTTTCATATCCGCACTGTGACGACAAAGGGATCCCTCGCTGCGCTCGGGATGACAGCCGAAGCCCCGTCCTCCTCCGCGTGTCATCCCGAGGAGCGCAGCGACGAGGGATCCCTTTCATATCCGTACTGCGACGACAAAGGGATCCCCCGCTGCGCTCGGGATGTCACGTCTTCTCGATTTCCCGGACCTCGATCGTGCCTCCGTGCTTGAGATGCGGGCACGTTCGCGCGATCTCCATGGCCGCGTCCCAGTCCTTCGCCGAGACGATGAAATAGCCGCCCAGCGGCAGGTCGCCCGGGGCCGGGGCACCCAGGCGGCGGCTCTCGGGGCCGAGCTTCTCGCCGCGGATCTCGGCGCCCTGCCCGCGAAGGCTTACCGCCCAGTTGCGGTACTCCAAGACGCGCTCGTCCATCTGTGTCCCCGTGAGCGACACCTCCGATGGAGAGTCGTAGAGAAAGAGGACGAAGCGTGGAAGCTCGCCGCCGGCCGGCAAAGAGCCGGGGCCCGCGCGGCGCTGCCCGACGAGGAGCCCCGCGCAGAAGAGCGCGA
>JBASRI010000660.1:0-1939 GCA_049273755.1 Thermoanaerobaculia bacterium | reverse complement strand
ATGGGTCCGGGTCCCGTGCCTCCATTTTCGCATAACCGGCTCAATTCACCGGTTCTTCCGCGGTGGATCCCCCCTCTTCCACGGTGGCTTCCCGCTCGATCGTCCAGCGTTCGTACACCCCTTCGGGTAGCTCGGCCACGAACCGGGAAGGTTCCAAAATCACATCCACGCCGTACCGGTCGCGGGCGAGCATCGGGTAGACGAGGGCGACCTCGTTCTTCGCCCGCGTCACGGCCACGTAGAAGAGCCGCCGCTCCTCCTCCAGGCCCTCCTCGGTGGCAGCCGAGCGGTAGTTGGGGAAGCGCCCCTCGGACAGGCCCATGACGATCACCCGGCTCCACTCGAGCCCCTTGGCCTGATGGATCGAAGACAGCACGACCCGGTCGTCGTCGGGCTCCCCCGCGACCACGTCCTCGCCCGAGAGCTCGTTGAAGAGCGTGACATCCTCGAGGAACGCCGGCAGGGAGTCGTAGGTCTGCGCGAACTGCGCGAACTGCTCGAGGTCGTCCAGGCGCGCGTCGCCGTTGGGGAACTTGGCGTGCGCGAAGTCCTTGTAGACGTCCTCGACGACCAACCGGATCGCCTCCGAGGGCGAGGAGCGCACAGCCGGGGACTCGAGGCCCGACAGCAACGAGCGCAGAGGACGCAGCGCCCCTTCCGCCCGCCCGAGGTCGAGGCTCTTCCCGTCGAGCGCTCGGAACGCGGCGAGCGGATCGGGCCGCGTGCCGATCGCCTCCCAGACGGCCGAGGCCGAGCGCTCGCCGACGCGGGGAAAGAGCTTCAGCGCTCTCTTCCAGGAGAGCTCGTCCTTGGGGTTGACGACGATGCGCAGGAAGGCCAGAACGTCCTTGACGTGGCGCTGCTCGAAGAAGCGCGTGCCCGAGCGGATCTCGTACGGGATTCCGCGGCGGGTCAGCTCGATCTGGAGCTCGAGGGCCTGGTAGTGCGCGCGGTAGAGCACGGCGAGGTCGGCCAGCGCCTCGCCCTCGTCGTGCCACTCCAGGATCCGCTGCCCGACGAAGCGGGCCTGGTCTGGGATGTCCGGCAGCGCCACGACCGCCGGAAGCGCACCCGCCTCGCGCGACGCCGTAAGCTCCTTGGGGAACTGCCGGACGTTCTGCGCGATCGACGCGTTGGCCAGCGCCAGGATCTCGGGCGTCGATCGGTAGTTGCGGGTCAGCCGGTAGGTCTGCGCGTCGGGATACCGCTGCGGGAAGCCGAGAATGTTCTCGAAGGAGGCGCCGCGGAAAGAGTAGATGGCCTGGGCGTCGTCCCCCACGACGGTGACGTTGCGCTTGGCCTTCGCCATGCCGTCCACGATCTCGCCCTGGAGGCGGTTGGTGTCCTGGTACTCGTCCACGAGAACGTGGTCGTAGGAGCGCGCGAGCTCCGCCGCGGCTTCCGGGACCTCGTCGAGCAGGCGCTTCCACAGGAGCAGCAGGTCGTCGTAGTCGCAGGAGTTCCCGAGACGCTTGCGCTCGCGGTAGCGCTGGAAGACCGAGACGATCTCGTTCTCGAGCTCCGAGAAGTGCGGCGCATGCTCGGCGAGCACCTCGGCGAAGGGGCGGCCGGTATTGATCGTGAAGGAGTACAGGTCGAGCAGCACGTCGCCCTTGGGAAAGCGGCGCTCCAGCGTGGGAATGTTCTTGTCGCTCGTCGCCGCTTCGAGCATCTCGCGCGCGTCCTCGGGGTCCAGAATCGAGAAGTTGGCCCCCAGACCCAGCCGCGAGCCGAACCGGCGCAGGAGGCGGTTTCCCACCGAATGAAACGTCCCGCCGGACAGCCGCCGCACGTCCACCGCCAGCAGCGTCTCGACCCGCCGGAGCATCTCGCGCGCCGCCTTGTTGGTGAAGGTCAAGAGCAGGATCCGCGACGGGTCCAGGCCCGACTCGATCAGGCGCGCCACGCGGTAGACGAGAGTGCGCGTTTTCCCCGAGCC
>JBASRI010000650.1:0-2305 GCA_049273755.1 Thermoanaerobaculia bacterium | reverse complement strand
ATCGCATCCGCGCCATCCGGCACGCGTCGGACGAGGCGGCGCGCGTCCTCGAGCGACCGAGGCGCCAGCGAGGCCACTCGGGCCGGAATCGGAAGTTGTCTCGCCATCAAATCAAAAACCCCCGAGCCCTGTCGGGCCGGGGGTCTGGATTATCTCTGCTTCGATTCGCCCCGCCCGACAGGCCGTCGGCAGGGCGTTCTCCGCCCTACCGGGTTGCCTCCCGCCACCACCACGCACGGATCGAGCGCCGCGTCATTGCAGCCCGATCATCGCGCCTCGGCCGGCGGACTGTCAAGCGTCGCGTACTCGAGCGGCAGGACGACGCCGGCCTCGGGCGTGTCCACCGAGCCTTCGAACCGGATCTCCATCCGTTCGCCGTCGATGCGGTAGCGGTACGTCACACCCGGGCAGACCGCGGACGTGATCTCGGTTTTCTCGGGCCATTTCCGGTCACGAGACGCCGCACGTTCGAGGCGCAGCTCGAGGATCCTGGAGCTAAGTTCCTGGTCCACGCGCAGCCGCGCCGTCCGTCGAATCATGGATGCGACGTTGCCCTGGATCATGTCCCTGACGAAGGGCTCCATGGCCTTCGCCTCGTCGGAGGTATGGTGCTGGAAAACGACAGCGGCGCGTCGCCAGAGCGCGTCGTCCGAAAGGGACTCGCGGTCGCAGGGCGAGATCTTCGGTAGGGCCTCGGCGACCGCTTGCATCGCTTCACGCTGAACCGCAAACACCGCATCTATCTCCGGCGACGGGATTCCGGGAACCGAAAGGCGTCCCTCGGCGGTGAGCGCCTCGGCGAGCATCTTCCACGGCTCCGGGTTCGAGAGCCGGTCAGCCCAGGATGGCGGCGGGTCCGGGAACTTCCGAAGCACCCCAGCCTGCCAGCGTTCGACGGACACCGAGATCATTCGGGCGATGAGCGTCTTCTGCACGGCGAAGGCCCGGCCCAACGACCAGGACGCCTCAAGAGCGCGCTCGGCCTCGATCCGATTGCCCACCCGCTCTTCGGCCAGCGCCGTTGCGAGAAGGATCTTGTGCAGGTGGACCCAGGGCAGCAGCCGCGGTATCTCCTCCTCCCAGCTCTTCACCTTCCATTCCGGCGGACCCTTCTCGAGCGCGGCGACAATGGTCCACAGGGGCTCGCGTCGTTCGTCGAGAAAGTCGTGAAGCGCCATCGGCGGCTCGGTGATCGAATCGTCCGGAATCTGGACCTGTGCATCGAGCCAGCTTCGCGGCGCGGCCTTGGAGAGCGCCTGCAGATTCTCACTCGTCGCGCGGGTCTTTCCCGGCTCGGCCGCAAAGTCGATTCCCAGCGCGAGAGACTTCTCGACGATGAGATCCGCCGTCGCGTTTCCGGTGGCGGTATGCGGCGCAGTCGGCGTCGGAGCAACCTGCGCCAGGACCAGAAGGATCGCGGCCGCGGGCATGGGACAATTCTACTTCCGCTTCCACCTCGTGCCGGCGGGGCCGTCCTCAAGCACGATCCCTTTCACCGCGAGCTCGTCGCGAATCCGATCCGACTCCGCGAAGTCGCGGCGTTTGCGGGCCGCGTTGCGGGCGTCGATCCGAGCCTGGATCTCGGCGTCGAGGGCGTCAGCCTTCGCGGGGAGGACGCCGAGCACGGTGTCGGCCCGGCGCACGGCAGCGGCAATGGCGGCGGCGCCCGGCGCGTCAAGGGTGTTCTCAGCGAGCGACGCGTTGACGTCCGCGAGAAACGTGAACAGCGTGCCGAGAGCCTTCGCTGTGTTGAGGTCGTCGTCCATCGCCGCGGCAAACTCCTCGTTGAACTGGCCCGCGCGCTCCATGGCCGGAAAGGCTCCCGGCTTCGCGTCGCCCGCCGCAGCCACTTCCTCGACACGGAGCAGCGCCGACTTGATGCGCTCGACCGCGGACGCCGCTCCCGCGAGAGCGTCCCATGTGAAGTTGAGCTTCTTGCGGTACGGGACCGACAGAAGCAGATACCGCACCGCCGCCGGATCGTCGCGGCGCGCCAGCACGTCATCGAGCGTGTAGAAGTTGTTCTTGGACTTCGCCATCTTCTCGCCGTCGACGATCAGATGCTCCGCGTGCAGCCAGACATTCACGAAGGGCTGCCCCGTCGCCGCCTCGCTCTGCGCGATCTCGTTCTCGTGATGCGGAAAGATGTTGTCCACGGCGCCGGTGTGGATGTCGAAGTGCGACCCGAGGTACTTCATGCTCATCGCCGAGCACTCGATGTGCCAGCCTGGACGCCCCGGCCCCAGGGCGAGTCCCAGGAGGGCTCGCCGGGCTTGGCCGCCTTCCAGAGCACGAAGTCCTTGAC
>JBASRI010000644.1:0-3861 GCA_049273755.1 Thermoanaerobaculia bacterium | reverse complement strand
GGCTCGGTCGATGGGGTTGCCGGGCGCGGCGCCTCCGCTCGCGGGCGAGAAGATCCCGTAGGACTTGACCAGGTACCAGACGACACCGACGGCGAGGACCAGGAGCAGCAGGCGTTTCATGAGCTCGATGATACGCCGTCACCGGATCGGCCCGAACTCCTTGACCTGTTCGGCGATGACCTTGCGATCGCCGACGATGACGATCGTGGCCTTGTCGTCCTGGAGGTACTTCTTGGCCATCTCCTGCACCTGCTCCGGCGTGACGGCGTAGATCCGCTGGACATAGCCGTTCAAGTAGTCGGCCGGCAGCCCGTGCAGGTCCACGAACTGGAGCTGTCCGATGATGCCCGGGCGCGAGGAGTTCTGCAGGATGAAGACTCCGGCGCGGTAGTTCTGGAAACCCTTGAGCTCCTTCTCCGTCGGCGGCTCGGCCTGGAGTCGGTCGATCTCCGCCAGGATCTCCTTCAGGGCCGGCCCGGTCACCTTGGTGGTGACATCCGCGATCTCGACCCAGTAGGCGTCGCGGTAGCGGTTGGATAGCTGCCCCTGCGGAGAGTACGTGTAGCCCTTCTGCTCGCGGATGTTCGAGGTGATGCGCGAGGAGAACGATCCACCCAGAAGCGTGTTCATGAGGAAAAGCCTGTCCCAGTCCGGATTCGAGGGGTCCACGACGGGGATCGCCAGGTTGATCGTGGACTGCACCGCGTCCGGCCGGTCCAGGAGGTAGACCGCCCGCTCGCTCTTGGGCGACGGCGTCGAGGTGTTGGGCGCGCTTCCGCGCTTCCAGTTCGCGAAGCTCTTGCGGATCGCGGCCTCCATCGCGGCGGGGTCGAAGCGTCCGACCACATAGATCCGCGAGCGCGCCGCTCCGACGTTGCGTGCGTAGAAGTCTCGCACCTGGCCGATCGTGTAGCTCGAGAGCATCGCCTCGCTCGGGAAGAGCCGCCCGTAGGGATGGTTGCCGTAGAGCACGGCGCGCAGCTTCTCCTGAGCGAGCGGCTGCGGCTGGCTGCGCGCGATCGAAAGCTGCCGGGCGCGATCCGCCTTGAGGCGGGCGAGCTCGCTCTCCGGGAACTTCGGATTCTTCGCGACGTCGGCCACGAGCGCGACCATCTCCGGGCCGAACTCGGAGAGCACGTCACCGCCGATGACCGTCCGGTTCTCGCCGACCGTGATGTCGAGCGAACCGCCCATGCGCGCGGCGTCCTCCGCGATCTGGGAGGCCGAGCGCGTCGCCGTTCCCTCCGAGAGGAGATCGCCGGTCAGGTCGGCGAGCCAGACCTCGTTCGCCTTCTCGTCGATGTTGCCGGTTCGCACGGCCAGGCTGATCGAGACTTTGGGAACCGTGCCGTAGCGCACGAGGGTGACGCCGAAGCCGTTGTCGAGCGTCAGGGTCCTGGGAGCCGGCACCGAGAAGCCCTTGGGCGGCGCGGGCGCGGGAGGAGCCTGCTTGTCCGCGAAGAGCGCGGAGGCGAGCAGGGGGAGCAGGGAGAGCAGAAGCGCGGTTTTCGTCTTCATCGTCGTGCTCCCTACGATCCGCTCTTGCCGTCGGCCGGGGGTTTCCCCTTGGGCTCGATGACGAGGATCGTGCGATTGCCGGCCCGCAGGTACTCCTGCGCCGTCTTCTGGATTTGGGCCGGCGTGATTTTTGCGAACTCGGCTTCGAGGCGGTTGATCTTTCCGGGATCGTCGTCGAACAGAGCGAAGGAGGCGAGCAGGTCCGCCTTCCCGAAGCCACCGAACTGCTCCATCTTGTCGTAGAGGCTGGAGCGCATCTTCACGAGCGCGCGGTCGAGGGTGGCGCGGTCCACGGGCGTGGTCCGCACCTTGTCGATCTCGGCGTCGAAGACCGTCAGGATCTGGTCCGTCGACTTGTCCTTGTCGTGGAACAGCGAGACGTCCCAGAGCGCGGGTCCGTTGATGTTGAACATGTCGCCGAGGCCGGAGTTGATGCCGCCGTCGACCTCTCCCGTCAGGCCGTTCTTCTGGACGAGCGCCTGATAGAGCCGGCTGTCCTTGCCCTGCACGAGGATCTGGTCGAGCAGGCCCATCGCGTAATAGTCGGGCGTGTTCTGCTTCGGCGCGTGATAGCCGACCGCGAGCGCAGGCCGCGTCGCGAGGGCGTCGGGCTTGGAGGCCCGTTTCTCCTTCTCCTGCCTCGGCTCCGAGATGTCGACCTTGGGCGGCAGCGCCGAGGACGGGATGCCGTCGAAGTACTTCTTGATCCAGGTCATGGTCGGGGCGGGGTCGAAGTCGCCGACGACCACGAGAACGGCGTTGTTGGGGGCGTAGAACGTCTTGAAGAACCGGGACACGTCCTCGAGCGTGGCGGCGTCGAGGTGGTCCATGTCGCCGTAGAAGTTGTGCGCGTTGTACCAGTTGGTGTTGGCGTACTGCGGCAGGTCCAGCCAGGGGAAGCCGCCGTAGGGCTGGTTCAGAACGTTGACCTTGACCTCGTTCTTGACGACCTCCTGCTGGTTCTTCAGGTTGTCGGCCGTGATCGCGAGACCCTTCATGCGGTCGGCTTCGGCCCACAGCGCCGTCTCCAGCGTGTGGGCCGGGACGACCTCGAAGTAGTTGGTGAAGTCGAATCGGGTCGAGCCGTTCAGGACGCCGCCATTGGACTGCACGAGCCGGATGAACTCCATCTTCCCGAGGTTCTCCGAGCCCTGGAACATCATGTGCTCGAAGAGGTGCGCGAACCCGGTGCGGTCCTTGGGCTCGATGCGGAACCCGATGTTGTAGTACACCGCGACGACGGCAACCGGGGCGGTCGTATCGCGCGAAAGAACCACTTTGAGCCCGTTGCCGAGCTTGGCGTACTCGACGGGGATCTGGAAGGGCGCCTCGGCGGCGGAGAGCGCGGCCGTGAAGACGAGCGCTCCGAGCGTCGCGAGGGCCCCCGGGCGCGGGGCGAGTTTCATGTCATCCTCCTGTTTTCGACGGCTGAGCTTACGTTGCATGGGAGCGAAGGTTTAAATTTGTCCTCCGCAGAGGCCGCCTGGTCCCTCGAACCCGGGTTTTCACCCGCCCCGTGGCTCCCCGGTGCCCACGCCCAGACGGCCTGGGGACGCCTGGCTCGGGGGAGGCGGAGGGTGCCCTTGCGCCGGGAGGTGCTGGCCACTCCCGACGGCGACGAGCTGGTCGTCGACCACGTGGACGGTCCGGCCGGCAGCCCGCGCGTGCTCGTGCTGCACGGCCTGGAAGGGAGCTCCTACTCCGTCTACGTGCAGGGATTCCTGGCCGGGATCCGGCGCCGGGGCTGGCGCGGGATCGCGATGAACTTTCGCTCCTGCGCGCGCGATCCGCGCGATCTCTCCCGCTGGCTGCCGAATCGCCGGCCCCGCCTCTATCATTCGGGCGAGACCTCCGACCTCGGTTTTCTGGTGCGCACGCTCTCGGACCGCGAGCCCGGCGCGCCGCTCCTCGCGATCGGGGTCTCGCTCGGCGGCAACGTCCTCTTGAAGTGGCGTGGCGAAAATCCCGCCGGCGCCGGCGTGACGGCCGCTGTCGCACTCTCCACGCCCTACGATCTGGCGGCGAGCGCGCGGCATCTGGAGTCCTTCGCCGGACGCGTCTATACGGGGCGCTTCCTCGCGACGCTGCGCGCCAAAGCCCTCGACGCCGCGCGTCGGTTTCCGGAGGCCGCGGCGAGGATCGACGTCGCCCGCGTCCTGGCGGCGCGCACGTTCTGGGAGTTCGACGACGCCGCGAACGCGCCGCTCCACGGTTTCGCGGGCGCCGACGACTACTACCGCCGCGCGAGCTCGCTGCCGCTGCTTTCTTCGATCGCCGCGCCGACGCTCTGCCTCTCCGCGGAGGACGATCCCTTTCTGCCCCGGGAGGCCCTTGCTCGCGCGC
>JBASRI010000642.1:0-2516 GCA_049273755.1 Thermoanaerobaculia bacterium | reverse complement strand
CGCGAATCCGGCGCGCGACGCCGCGAGCACGGTGCGGCGGATCATCGGCAGGCCGAGGAGGTTCCTTTCCGGCGCGACCTCGCAAGTCTCCTCCGGAGAGACGAGCGCGAGGGTCTCCGTCATCGCCGTCCCCGCGACGCCATGCGGTCGACCGGAAGCGGATCGCCGCCTCTCCGGCTCGACTCCTTGGCGAGCGCGAGAACGTTGGCGCAGAGGGTCGCATCGCCCAGGTTTCGCCCGCGCTCTCGCGGCTCGAGGACCTCGCCCAGGAACGACTCGATGACGCCGCCGAACCAGTCGGGGTGGTGCGAGCCTTCGGTCAGCGACGGCAGGTTCCACTCCTGGAGCACGTCGGCCCCGTCCTTGTCGTGGAGGGAGAGCCGTCCGCCCTCGAGCTTGAGCGTCCCTTCCGTGCCTCCGATCTCGGCGTGGTTGGCGCGGGTCTCGCCCCCCCACGTCAGGTAGATCTCCGCGGTCGCCGACGGATAGACGAGGAAAACGTCGGCGGTGTCCTCGACCGGAAGATCCGCGTGCCGGCGATTCTCCAGCCGCGCGGCGACGGTGCGCGGGGCCGAGGCCATCCAGGCCGAGAGGATGTAAAGAGCGTGCCAGCCGTGGTCCATGAGGATCCCCCCGCCCGACTGCGCCGGATCCAGACGCCAGTTTTCCCCATCCCCGACCGTCACGGCGGGCTGCGTTCGGAGCGTGTCCCAGCGCACGCGGCGCGGCTCGCCGATCGCGCCCGAACGCAGCAGCTCCGTGACTTTCGCGAGGATGGGGGCGTGGAGCCAGTTGTGGACGGTGAAGAGGGCGCGCTCCTTCTCGGCGGACAGCGCGGGGAGTCCCCGCAGCTCCTCGGGCGAGAGGACCAGGGGCTTCTCGCACAGGACGTGGAGCGAGCGCGACAGAGCCTGCCGCACGAGCATCGCGTGCGAGGCTGGGGGCGTGCAGATGTCCACGAAGTCGAGGCGCTCCTGGGAGAGGAGGTCTTCGGCGGTCTCGTACCAGCGCGCGTCCGGGAACACGCGCGCCAGGGGCTCGCGACGTTCCGGCCGGGAGTCGCACGCCGCCACGATCGCGGCGTCGGAGCGCGCCCGCCAGCCCGGGAGATGGCCGAGGACGGCGACGTTGCCGACGCCGATCAAAGCGCCACTCAACATCGATCGGACGATCCCTTCGAAGCCACCACGCGGCTCCTAAAGGGATCCCTCGTCGCCGCGCTCCTCGGGATGACGGGCGGGAGGGACGAGTCCGATCGCGATGCTGGGCAACCTACGCAAGCTTCCATTCCCGCGCGGCCGCTCCCAAAGCTTCGTCCAGGATCTCGAGGCCGTCGAGGGCGGTCGTCTCGTCGATGTTCAACGGCGGGTTCAGGCGGATGATGGGCGTGTAGGACATCGCGAGGAGGCCGCGTCGCAGGCACTCCTGGAAGAGGGCCTTGGTGAAGTCCCTCGAGACGAGCTCCTTGGTGCGGCGGTCCTTGACCAGCTCGAGCCCCAGCAGGAGTCCCTTGCCGCGCACGTCGCCGATGATGGGGTGCTTCTCCTGCATGGCCTGCAGCTTCGCGAGCATCTTCGCGCCGACCCTCTCGGAGTTCTCGACCAGGTTTTCGTTGACGATGATCTCCAGGGCGGCGAGGCCCGCCGCCGAGGCGAGCGGGTTGCCGCCGTAAGAGGAGGAGCTTCCGGACGGGTTCGCGAACGGCTTGGCTTTCGTCAACTCGTCGGTCGAGACCACGGCCGCCAGCGGAAACCCGCCCCCGATGCCTTTGCCGCACGTCATCACGTCCGGCACGACACCGTCGTGATCCACGCCCCAGAACTTTCCCGTCCGCCCGAAGCCCGTGATCATCTCGTCGGCGATGAAGAGCGCGCCGTGGTCCTTCGCGATCGCCCGCACGGCGGGGAGAAAGCCCGGCGGCGGGATGACGTTGCCCGCCGTGCCCTGCATGGGCTCGACGATGATCGCGGCGATCTCACCGTTCGTCTGGTTCTTGATCACGTCGCGCGTCTTCTCGGCGCAGGCGATGCCGCAGTCGGGGTACGTCAGGTTCAGCGGACACCGATAGCAATAAGCATACGGGGCCGAGTGGAAGCCCGGCGCGAAGGGACCGAGGCCTTCCTTGAAGTCGCCCCAGAGGAGCGGCAGCACGCCTCCGGTCTTGCCGTGGAAAGCGCCCGTGTAGCCCACGAACTCCCACTTCTTCGTGACGGATTTGGCCAGGCGAAACGCCGCTTCGACTGCCTCGGCGCCGCCGGAGAACATCTGGATGCGCGTCAGCCCTTTGGGCGTCACGCTCCCGAGGAGGTTCAGGAACTTCGCGCGAACCTCCGTCGTGAAACTACCGAAGGTCAGCTTGGCCGCCTGCTCCTGCAGGGCCCGCACGTAGTGCGGATGGCAGTGGCCCACGCTTCCGATGGCGATGCCGGCGATGAAGTCGATGTAGGCGTTGCCGTCGGCGTCGTAGATGCGGCTGCCCTGGCCCCGGGCCATCGCGAGGCCCGAGTACAGCGCGA
>JBASRI010000627.1:0-4701 GCA_049273755.1 Thermoanaerobaculia bacterium | reverse complement strand
GACCTCTTGTCCGGGGGCCAACGGCAGCGCGTCGCGATCGCGCGCGCCCTGGCCAATGAGCCGGCGATCGTCTATGCCGACGAGCCGACGGCGAACCTCGACAGCCGCACCGCCGAGGAGATCCTGGAGCTCATGCGCGACATCAACGCGTCGCGCAAGGTCGCCTTTCTCTTCGCCACGCACGACCCCAGCGTGGTCGAGCGGGCGCGTCGCGTCGTCACGCTCCACGACGGCGCGATCGCCTCGGATGTGGCCGTATGAGCGCGTTCGCCCTGGCCTTCCGCAACCTCGTCCGGCAGAAGCGGCGCAGCCTCCTGATGATCGCGGTCGTGACGTTCGGGTTCGCGGCTTTCGCGCTCGCGGGAGGCTTCGTCGCGCAGTCGTTCGAGGCCCTGCGGGAGGGCACGATCCGGAGCGTCGGGCATATCCAGATCCTGGACGCCCGCGCCGTCGGCAAGGCGGAGGACACGACGCTCGAGTACGGCATCCGCGGCGCCAGGCGCGCCCGGGCGATCGCCGCGAAGGATCCCGACGTCGCAGCGGTGCTGCCGAGGATCGACTTCGTGGGCCTGGCGACCAACGGCGCCCGCTCGGTGCCCTTCCTCGGCGTCGGCGTGGATCCGGAGCCGGAAGCGAAGGCGACTCTGGCTCCGGAGCTCCTCGTGTCGGGCCGGTACCTCTCGGGCGACGGGGGCGACGGCGTCGTGCTCGGCACGGGCCTGGCTTCCGCCCTGGGCGTGGGCGTCGGCGGCCGCATCACGCTCCTGGCCACGACCCCGGACGGCTCCCTCAATGCGCTCGACGGAATCGTCACCGGGCTTGCCGACGTCAAGATCAAGGAGCTCAACGACCGCTACCTCGCGGCGGGCCTCGATCTCGTCTCGAGGCTCCTGCAGAGCGAGGACACCGTCTCCAAGCTCGTGGTCTTCCTGAAGCCGGGCGCCGACGAGGAGAAGGCCGCGCAGCGCCTGGCCGCGGCCCTGCGCGCCGCCGGATACCCGGTCGCGATCCAGCGCTGGCAGGACCTGGCCGTCTTCTACCGCCAGGTGCGCCTGCTCTACGTCGGAATCTTCGGGTTCGTGGGTGCCGTTCTGGTCGTCATCGTGATCCTCTCGGCGGCGATCGTGATGACGATGGCGGTGACCGAGCGCACGCGCGAGATCGGGACGCTCCGCGCGCTCGGCACGCGGCCCTCCGGGATCCGGAAGATGTTTCTGGCAGAAGGGCTCGTCCTGGCCCTGGTGGGGTGCGCCGCGGGCGCGCTTCTCGCACTCGCCGTGCGCGCCATCCTGAACCTCTCGGGCCTGACCCTGCCTCCTCCGCCCGGAGGCACGACCGGCGCACCCCTGAACGTGAAGCTCTATCCGCTTGCCTACGCCGCCGGGCTCGCGGCGATGCTCACGACGATGACGGCGGCCGCGTACTTCCCGGCCCGACGGGCCTCGCGGCTCCCGATCGTGGACGCGCTGACCCATGTTTGACGCCCTCCTCCTGGCCGCGCAGCTCGCCGTCGCGCCGTCGGAGGCCGAGGTCAAGGCGTGGCTCTCGGCGGTGGACGAGGCGCGCCAGGCGTTCACCGAGGCCAAGATCACGGCTCGCGCGACCCAGCTGGCCGAGGGCAAGCCGACGGGCTCGGCCGACTTCGACATCTACGTCAAGGGGCGCGACCGCGCTCTGATCGTCTTTCACGGCGGAAAAAGCGACGGGCGCAAGGCCCTGACGGTGGGCGACAAGATGTGGCTGATCGTCCCCGGAGCAGAGCACCCGGTCCCGATCACCAAGAACCAGCGCCTCATGGGCGGCGCATCGTTCGGAGACGTGGCGAGCATGCGCCTGGCCGAGGACTACACGGCAGTACTCCGGCCCGGAACCGAGACGGTGGCGGGGCGCGCGACCTACGTGCTCGACCTGGCGGCGATTTCGCCGAAGGCCGCGTATCCGCAGGTCACGCTCTGGCTCGATACGGAAGAGAAGCTGCCGCGAAAGCTCTTGTTTTTTCTGCCCTCGGGCCGCGAAGCCCGCGAGGTGACCTTCACCAGGTTCCGGAAGGTCCGCGACAAGACCGCGGTGGCCGAGATGGAAGTCCGCGACCTGCTCGGGCCCAAGGCCGGCCAGGTGACCCGGCTCGAGTACCTCGACATCCAGCCGGCGAAGATCGACGACGGGGTCTTCACGCCGGACGGCGCCAAAGCAATGTGACGGGGCGCGCGAAGTCGCGCGCCCCGTCATCCGGAGCGAAGCGAGGGATCCCTTTTACGTCTCGATACGGCTTCTAAAGGGGTCCCTCGTCGCTGCGCTCCTCGGGATGACAAGGCTGTCCGTTACGTGCGCAACCGTTCCAGCGCCAACCGCGTCAACCTCCCGCCCGCCCACGGCGCCGCCGCGGCGGCCAGACGCGGATGCAGCATCAACCGGCGAAACGCGGCGCTCCAGGCGAAGCGGCCGCGAAACTGCTCGCGCCAGGCCGAGGCGTAGACGGCGGCCGCGCTATCGAGCGGAATCTCTCCCGAGAGACCCCGCTCGAGAGTCTGGGCGGCGAGGATCCCGGAGGCCAGCGCGCAGGCCTGGCCCTCGCCGCAGAAGGGATCTAGGACGCCGGCCGCGTCGCCGACCATGAGGATCCCGCCCTCGGCCGGCGGCTTGCCCGTGAAGTACACGGGACCGGCGCCCAGGAAGTCCGAGTCGGGAGCCAGAGCCGCGAGATCGCGATCGAGGGCCGCGTTGGAGCGGCGCGCATGCTCCAGGACCGCGTCCCACCCC
This sequence comes from Thermoanaerobaculia bacterium, assembly GCA_049273755.1. Classification (GTDB taxonomy): domain Bacteria; phylum Acidobacteriota; class Thermoanaerobaculia; order UBA5066; family Gp7-AA6; genus DAHUXD01. The sequence goes on along the minus strand of JBASRI010000627.1, from coordinate 1,941 downwards.
GGGGGCAGCCGCGCGCGCAGGGACTCGGCCACGACACCGGCGAGGTTGACCGCGCCCCCCTCGACACGCGAAAGGCCGCAGTAGCCGCCGCGAAAGAGGTAGACCCGCACGCGCCCGGCGAGCTCCGAGGACGGCGCGTAGCTCCGGCTCCAGGCGAAGAAGCGGCCGCGGCGGGCGGTGAAGCCCCGGCTGAGCGCGCGGTCGAGCGCGTCCCACCGGCCCCAGGCGCCCACGACGCCCCGGGCTTCGATCTCCTCGTCCCTCGTCCCCTCGGAGAAACGGATCCGGAAGCCGGGCGCCGCCGGCGTCAGCTCCCGCACGCGCGCCCCGAACCGGACTTCGGCGCCGAGATCTCCCGCGCGGCGGGCCAGCAGATCGTCGAGGACCAGGCGGGAGATTCCGAGCCCGGGCGCCGGAAGACGGAATGCGACAGGCCGCCCGTCCGGCGGATAGATCTCGCCTTCTCGAATGCGTTCGGCGCGCGCCTCGACGTCCTGGCGAACTCCCAGCCGTTCGAGTCTCTCGACGGCGCTGCCGGAAAGGAACTCGCCGCACACCTTTCGCCGGGGGAAGCGCTCCTTCTCGAGCACGAGAACGCGCCGCCCCCGCGCGGCGAGCATGCCGGCCGCGGCCGAGCCGGCCGGCCCCGCTCCGACCACGATCGCGTCGAAGGCTGTCACGGTCCGCCGGCCACGAGGATCCGGAACGGAAACACCCGCCGCGCGGTGCTGCGCGGATCCACCGCGCGCGCCACGGCGAGCGCCTCCGAGGGCGTGTAGGCCTGGCGCACCGAGGCCACGCCGTCCTCGACCGAGATCCGCGCTCGAAAGATCGCCCTCCCCGCCAGCGCCACGAAGAGCTCCGGAACCCGATGGCGGCGCAGGTCGAGCATGGCGAAGCCGTGCCGCGCCACGCGCCCGAGCTCGGCTAAGAGGCGCCGGTTTTCCGCGGGCGAGAAGTGGTGGAAGAAGAGCGTGGACACCGAAAAGTCGAAGGCGCCGTCTCGAAACGGCATCCGGAATGCGTCGGCCGTCACGGCCGGCGGCCCGCCCGAGGCGCCCATGAGCCGTCCGACCGCCAGATGTCTCCACTGAATGTCGAGCGCCAGCACGTCCGCCGAGAGCCCGGCCCTGCCGAGCGCGCCCCGAAGGCGCGAGGCCGCTTCGCCCGACCCCGCGCCCACGTCGAGGATCGAGACCCGGTTCCGGCCCAGGGCCCGTGCTCGCTCCACGATGTGCCGCTCGAGCGCCCGCGACGCTCCCCAGCGACGGTTGACCAGCCGCAGGTCCTCGAGCGAGCGCCGCATCTCGTCCGGAGCGAGATCCGGGTCGTCGAGATGCTCCCGGGCGGGGCGGCGGGGAGGGACGAGGAGGCTCATCGTGCCGCGGTCATGCGCGGCTCACGACCAGCGCGCTGTTCTTCGAGCCGAAGCCGATGCAGTTGCAGAGCGCGTTGGCGAACGACGCCTTGCGCGCGGCATTCGCCACGTAGTCGAGGTCGCACTCGGGGTCTGCCGCGTCGAGGTTGATCGTCGGCGGCAGAAAGCCGTCGCGCATTCCGAGAACGGTGGCGGCGACTCCGGCCGCGCCGCAGGCGCCCTGGGGGTGGCCGATCATCGACTTGATCGAGGAGCCCGGAATCCGGTCCGCCGATTTGCCGAACGCGAGGCGGGCCGCGCGCGTCTCGACCCGGTCGTTCAACGCGGTTCCCGTGCCGTGGTACGCGATGTACTCGATGGCCTCGGCGGGCACGCCCGCCTCGGCGAGGGCGAGCCCCATCGCGCGCGCCGGCTCTTCGCCCGACTCTTCGAGGCGGACGCGGTGGTGCGCGTCGCAGGTGGCCCCGTACCCGCGGATCTCGGCGTACAGGCGGGCGCCGCGGGCCCGGGCCCGCTCCCGGTCCTCGAGCACGAACATCCAGGCTCCCTCGCCGAGCACGAAG
>JBASRI010000625.1:0-3562 GCA_049273755.1 Thermoanaerobaculia bacterium | reverse complement strand
CCGCGGAAGCGGCCGCCTCCGAGCCCGACACGCGCGGCGTGCCGCCGGCCTTGTCTCCCGGCGGGAAGGTCCACGCCGGATCCGTCACGCTGCCGGGCGGCGCGAAGATCGAGCTCGGCGGGATCGTCTGGTCGGAGACGGACCCCCGCGCACTCGTCAACGATCGGATCGTCGGGGTGGGCGCCTACGTCGAAGGGTACACCGTCACGAAGATCGAGGAGGACCGCATCACCCTCGAGAAGGACGGTGCGATCCTCGTCGTTTCGGTGAAGTGACCTTTTCTCCGCCGAGGTTCTTCAATGCCTCGCGCCGCGAGAGAGGCGAAGCTCCGCGCCGCGCGCGCGCACGTACCGCTGCACTTCCGCCGGATCGGTCCAGGCATGCTGGCGCAGGGCCCGGCCGATGGACTTGCGGAGAAAGAACTCCGAGGGCCGGGATCACGGAAGCCGGGCGAGGTAGAGGCCCGCCCAGATCTTGGGATCGACGAGGGCGCCCTCCGTCTCGCGGCACCTCGCCCAGTCCCGAAGCTCCACAATCGGAACCACGTGGACGCGGATCTTTCCCGCGTCGTGAGCGGCCTGACTGCCGGCGCGGACCGCCGGGCGAGCGAGGAAGAAGGACACCATCTCCGAGCTCTGCCCGGCCGAGCCGGGCCCGCGGGCCAGGAAGACCAGGCGTTCCGCGGCGTAGCCCGTCTCCTCGAGAAGCTCCCGCCGGGCCGCCTCGACTGCCTCCTCCGCGCCTTCGTCGCCGATCAACCCGGCCGGCAGCGAGACGACGGGGGCGTTGACCGGAAGCCGGAACTCCTCGGCCAGCACGATCTCGCCCGGCTCGGTGACGGCGAGGACCATCGCAGCCTCGGGCGCCGTGCGGTGCTCCAGGTACTCCCAGCCTTTGCGGCGTAGGAAGAGCATGTGGCGGCCCTCGAGGAGCAATTCGCGGTCGTCGCTCACGGAGCCGCCATCCTAGCGTGCCGCGTCGACGGCCGCGATCAGTCCGGCCAGATCGGCCGGCAATGGCGACGCAACCTCGATGAGCTCCTGCGTGGCCGGATGGTGGAAGGCGACGCGCTCGGCGTGGAGGGCCTGGCGGGGAAACTCGAGGAGGCGTTTCTTGAGCGCGGCGTCCTTGACCCTCGGATAGCGCGGAGACCCGTAGACCGGGTCGCCCACGATGGGGAGGCCCGAGGCCGCGAGGTGCACGCGGATCTGGTGCGTGCGGCCGGTGACGAGGCGGCAGCGCAGGAGCGTGAGGCCGAGCGGGAACCACTCCCGTTCGATCTCGTAGAGGGTCCGCGCCTCGCGCGCGCCGGCGGGCCGCTCGTCGGAGAGCGGCCGGAATGCCTTCATCCTCTTGCGGTTCCTGGGGTCGCGCCCGATCGCGAGCGTGACGTCGCCCTTGCGCACTCGAGGCACGCCCGCGGCCAGCGCGAGGTATTCCTTCTGGAGCGTGCGCTTGCGCATCTGGCGGGAGAGCATCTGGTGCGCGCGGTCGGTCTTGGCGACGAGGAGGACGCCCGAGGTGTCGCGGTCGAGGCGATGCACGATTCCCGGCCGCAGCTCGCCGCCCACGCCGGCGAGATCACGCACGTGATGGAGGAGCGCGTTGACCAGCGTGCCCGAGGCGTGCCCCGGCGCCGGGTGGACGACCAGGCCGGGCGGTTTGTCGACGGCCAGGACGTGCTCGTCCTCGTACAGGATCGAGAGGGGAATGTCCTCGGGCTCGAGAGCCGCGGCGCGGGGCTCCGGCACTTCGATCGAGACCTCGTCGCCGGAGCGCACGAGGTGCGAGCGGCGCGCGGCCGCGGACCCCACGCGCACGAGGCCTTCCTCGATGAGCTTCTGGATTCGGGACCGCGAGAGGTCCGAACAGGCCGCGGCGAGGAAGAGGTCGAGCCGGGTCCCGGCCGACGGCGATCCGACCTGGAACCGTCGGACTGTTCGAGCGGCGCTCGACGCGCCGACGGGAGCGGAGAATTGTCCTCGGCCGGCGTCCTTCATGGGCGGCGCCTACGGGGTCACGCCATACTCTCGTTGACGCGCGCCACGCTCCGGTTCAGCCATCGGCTACGCTTCCGCGCGGCTCCGGCGCGAGAGGATGTAGAGCATCCCGGCGGCCAGCGCCGCCGTCAGCAGCCCGATGAACTGAGAGGTCGAGAGCAGGCCCGGGATCACGAAGCCGCGCACGAGGTCTCCGCGCCAGGTCTCCAGAATCCCGCGCGTGATCGCGTAGAGCAGGACGTAGAGCCAGAAGACTTCTCCGTCGAACGTCTTGCGCCGGTAGACCCACTCGAGGATCAGGAAGATCATCAACGCGTTGAGAGAGAGATAGATCTGGGTCGGGTAGAGCGGAACGCCGAGCGGCGTGCCGACGGCCTCGTGGGCGAAGGGATCCGTGAACGTCACCGCCAAGGGTCCGTGGCTCTCCTTCCCGTAGCAGCAGCCCGCCGCGAAGCAGCCCCAGCGGCCGATCGCCTCGCCCAGCGCGATGGACGGCGCTCCCATGTCGGCGATCCGCCAGGCCGGGAGATCGTGCTTTCGCATGTACCAGATCGCGACGCCCGTGGCGGCGATGAGTCCGCCGTAGAAGACGCCTCCGGACCGGAGGACCTCCACGAGGTCCCTGGGGTTGGCGGCGTACCGGCGCCACTCGACGAGCACCAGAAGCAGCTTGGCTCCCAGGATGGCGGAGGCCAGGATGTAGAGCGAGAGGTCCAGGATCTTCTGCTCGGGCAGGTCCTCGCGCATCGCCTTGCGGCGCAGTAGCCAGATCCCGGTCAGGTAGGCGATCGCCAGGACGACGCCGTAGGTCGGCAGGTAGAAACTGCCGATGTGGATGAGGCGAGGAAAAATCGGGCTATCCTCCCGGCGCGGCGTCGGGCCGCGGCGCCTCGGAGTCCTCGTTGCGGAGCATGTCGAGGAAGAGCAGGCCGACGCCGATGCAGATCGCCGAATCGGCCACGTTGAAGGCCGGCCAGTGGTGGCCCGAGACCGCGAAGTCGAGGAAGTCGACGACGTACCCGAAGCGCACGCGGTCGAGCAGGTTGCCCACGGCCCCCCCCAGGATCAATGCCAGGCCGACCTGGAGCCGCACGCTCTTGTGCGAGGAGCGCAGCGCGTAGGCGGAAACGACCAGGAAGACGATCACGGCCACGCTGTTCAGGAGGATCGCCTTGAGCGACGAGTCCACCGACGCGAACAGGCCGAAGGCGGCGCCGCTGTTGCGCACGTAGGTCAGGTCGAAGACGTCGGCGATGAGGTTGCGGGATTGATGCACCTCCATCGTCCGCGTGACGATTCCCTTGGTCCACTGGTCCAGGAAGAGAACCGCCAGGGAGACTGCCAGATAGGCCCCGCGGTAGAGCGTCGACTCCCGGAGACGCGAGGGGACGCTCACGCGGCAGCGCCTCCGATCACGGAGCGGCAGCGCGCGCAGAGGCCGGAGTCCTGGACCTCGGGCTTGACCTTCCAGCACCGCTCGCAGCGCCTCCCCTGCGCCTTCTGGAAGGCGATTTTGAGGCCGGGATAGACCTGCGACTCCCGCCAGTCCAGAGCCCCGGAGG
>JBASRI010000616.1:0-10973 GCA_049273755.1 Thermoanaerobaculia bacterium | reverse complement strand
CAAGCATCATGGTTTCGCCAACACGGTGGCCATTCTTCAGGTCTCGATTGCGCTCGGCGCCGTGGCGGCCTTGACACGCAACTCCGCGGTCTGGATCGCCTCCCTGCTGCTCGGCACCGGGGGACTGGCCCTCCTCGCCTTCAGCATGCTCGGGTAGACGTGCTCGAGAGGTGATGTTGTAGCGGTCGAGCATCGACCGCGTGACGAAAGACTTGCGATAGACCATCTCTCCTGTTCCGTGTACCATCGAGTGGCATCCGAATGTCGCGCCCCAGAGGGTTTCCGGCTCGCGTTCCGGCGGTTGGCCTGATCGCCCTCTCGCTCACCGTGCCGATCGTCTCGCGGGCAGCGTCGCACGACGGCTTCGCGGACTCCTTCGTACCTCGAAGGATTCGGCAGCCGAGCGCCGTGGCGGTCGTCTCGCTCGTCCCGACCTCCGGTTCGGCCTCCGGCGGCGTCTCGCTCTCCATCGGGGGGGCGGGATTCCAGGCCGGCGCGGGTGTATCGGTCGGCGGAACGGCGGCGACCGGCGTCGTCGTGCAATCTGCGACGAAGGTCTCTGCGGTGACTCCGACACTGGCGCCCGGGACCCTGAACAACATCGTGGTGACGAACCCCGACACCTCCAGCGGCGTTCTTGTGAATGGCTTCCTCGCCGATTTCACGGATCTGCCGCAGGGTCACCTCTTTCACGCCTCCGTGGAACGGATCTTCCGTGCCGCGATCACGGCCGGGTGCGGAGGGGGCGCATACTGCACGAACGCCGCAGTGACCCGGGCGCAGATGGCCGTCTTCGTCCTGAAGGCCGAGCACGGCCCGGGGTACTCACCTCCGCCCTGCGCGGGAATCTTCCCGGACGTCCCGTGTTCGCCGACGCCCGCATTCGCGGTGGACTGGATCGAGCAGCTCCACAACGAGGGGATTAGCGCGGGCTGCGGGAACGGAAACTACTGTCCGCAGGATCCGGTCTCGCGGGCACAGATGGCGGTGTTCCTGCTCAAGGGGTTCCACGGCTCGGGATACGTGCCCCCCGCGTGCACGGGCCGGTTCGGCGACGTCGCGTGTCCGAGCCTATTCGCCGACTGGATCGAGGAGCTCCTCCTCGCGCAGGTGACGGCCGGTTGCAGCACGAACCCTCTCCTCTACTGCCCCTCCAATCCGGTCAAACGGGGTCAGATGGCGGCTTTTCTCGTCAAGATGTTCGCGCTGCCTCCACCCCCCGTATCCCGTTACGACTGGCCTCAGTTCCACTTCGAGCCCGGCCACGGCGGAAACAATACGGGCGAGGCGCTGGTGTCCCGCGACAACGCCGGGAGCTTGAGCCAGCTGTTCGCCGTCGCTTTACCCGAGATCGCCGACGGCGCGCCGATCGTTGCTCCGGGGATCGCCACGCTGTCCGGCACGCGCGACCTCGTCTTCGTCACGACGAAAGCAGGCCGGCTCGTCGCGCGGGACGCGCGGACCGGAGCCGCGGTCTGGGCGACGGCGCCGCCGTCGGGTCCAAACTACACGACAAGCTCCCCAGTGCTGGACCCCGACCGGCAGTTCGTCTACGGGTACGCGCTCGACGGCTTCGTCCACAAGTACGCCGCCGGGGACGGGGGAGAGGTCACCTCCGGGGGTTGGCCGCAGCTCGCGACGCTCAAACCCGACGTCGAGAAGGGTTCCGCATCCCTCGCGCTCGCGACGGTGCCGAGCGGAAACACCTACCTGTACGCCGCGAACGGCGGCTACCCGGGAGATGCCGGGGACTACCAGGGGCATCTGACGGCGATCCGGCTGTCCGACGGCGTGCAGCACGTCTTCAACGCGAATTGCAGCGACAAGACGATCCACTTCGTCGAGAACGGCGGCCCCAGCAACGACTGCCCATACGTTCAGAGCGCGATCTGGGCCCGGGTCGGCGCGGTCTACGACGCGCGCACCGCGCTCGTTTACGTCGCCACGGGCAACGGTGTTTACGACGGAAACGCAGGCGGGCACGAGTGGGGCGACAGCGTGCTCGCGCTCTCGCCGAACGGGACGGGAACCGGCGCCGGACCGCTCGACAGCTACACCCCCGTCGACTACCTGCAACTCCAGAACCAAGACCTCGATCTCGGCAGCACGGCCCCCGCGCTTCTCCCCGTCACCGACACGCGCGTCGTGAGCGCGCTCGCGGTTCAGTCCGGGAAGGACGCGCTGCTGCGCCTGATCGATCTCGCCAACCTCAGCCGCCAGGGGGGCCCCGGGCACGTCGGGGGCGAGCTTCAGATTCTCGATGTCCCTCAGGGCGGCGAGGTGCTGACCGCCCCCGCCGTGTGGGTCGATCCGGAGGACTCGAGCACCTGGCTGTTCATCGCCAACGGCCAGGGGATCTCCGGTCTGCAGCTCGTCTTCGACGGCAGCGGCAACCCGTCGCTCGTGACGCGTTGGAACGAGGGTCCCGGCGGTTCCTCTCCGATCGTGGTCAACAGCATGGTGTTCTACGCGGGAAGCGGCCGGATCGCCGCGCTCGATCCCCGGACGGGCAGCGTCCTATGGAGCGACAACGGGATCGGCGGGATCCACTGGGAGAGCCCGGTCCTCGCCAACGGCATCCTCTACATCACCGACGAGACCGGTGCGCTCACCGCGTACGCGCCGGGAGGCGTCGCTCCCTGAGGCAGCGCCGGGGATGGGGGGGCCGTGATTTATCACTTTTGCAAAACTGCGGCCATACCTAATCCACTGATGACAAACGGCGCACGCATCTCAACGACTCACTGGGTTCGAGAGGCGGGCCAGGGTTGATATTCTCCCAGGCCAGGGAGGCGCCCATGAAGATCCTCGCGTTCATGAGTTGCGGATTGCTCGCTCTTCTTGCCGCCGACGCGGCGCAGGCTCAGATGAAGCTCTCCGGGAAGATGCAATGCGCAAAGCCGGATCCGAACTACGCCGTGACCGTCGGTGACGGGGCCGACCACGCTCTGACGTTGGGCGTCCAGAAGTGTACGTGGACCGAAGGGGAGCTCGGCGGTGAGCGTCTCAAGGAAGAGACGGACTCCGTGGTTTCGGATATCCGGGGCTCGATGTCGCACGATCGCGGTTATGGGGTCGGCGACACGGCGAATGGCGACAAGTATTTCGTTCGGTTCGAGGGCACGAGCACTGTGAAGAATCACGTCCTGGCGGATGCGCGGTGTACCTGGACGTTCACCGGTGGAACGGGCCAGCTGGCGAAGCTCTCGGGGAAGGGCACGTGCAAAGGCACGTTCGCGGCGGACGGGTCTTCGTCGTTCGACATAGAGGGCGAGTACAGGATTCACAAGGCCGCAACAAAGAAGTAGCGACATCGATCTCGCGGCGGTGGGGCAACCCTGACCGCCGGCGAGATGCTCTTCCATCTCGGCGATTCCATCGGCAATCAGCGCCGGCGCAAGTGCGAAATGATTCCAGCATCGGACGCTTCCTCGCGAGCCCGATTTGTGGAGCGCGTCGGTTTTGCTCCTAAAGGCAAGACGCGGCGCCCTCAACAGATTCGTCCACGGCCAAGTGAAGGAGCGACTCAATGAAACGATTCCTTGGGGTCATTTCGGTGCTCTTCGTATCGGCGCTCATAGGCGGCTGCACCTTCGCTAGGCAGAAACGCGAAGAGCAGCAGGAGATACGGAGAAGCATTCGGAAAACGTCGGACCCCGATGAGGTCAAGGATTGCAACCTCATAATGAATCTAAGGCCGGATGGGCTTCACAGCACACCGGAGGAGCAAGCTGCTTCTCTCGTGATATCGCAACAAGGTGTCTCGTGGGTCGTCTTCGGCGGTTCGGGCGACTACGACCTCTATTCCTGCTCTCAGAAGACCCCCAAGAGCGAGCAACAGGCAAAGGCGCGGACGCCGACTCCTGTTGAGACGGACCCAAAGGCAGGGGCATCGGTCCCCGTTGAGGCGAACGCAGCGCCAACACAGCCGGGAGCCAACTCCGAAGTCATCACGAGGGAGCAGCCTGAAGCGCAGATCAGGGCCCCTGATCAGGCGAAGGAGAGCGCCTACACGACGCGGGTCACGAACAACCCGGAAGCCGTCAAGGGGTGTAAGTTCTTAAAGAGCTTTGCCGAGTACCAGAAAGTGTTCCATTTTCAGGAGGACGTGGTGAGAGCGGGTGGAAACCTCGGCTATATCGTGGCCACGAACCGGGACGGCGACGTGATCGGAGAGTCGTACCTGTGTCCTGAGGAGTCGAAGCCATGAGGCGCCAGAGGAAGAATCCCCACCCGGTTCCATGACCTAAGGCAAACGGCGGAGCCGTCAAAGAGTTAGGAAGGCGAGCCGCCCGAGTGGGCGGCCCGCCAAAGAGTCTGCGCTTAATCACCGAACCTGGACGACGCCGGTCATCGCCGCGCCGTGCACGGTGCAGTAGTAGTCGAAGCTCCCAGCCTGCGTGAACGTCCTGGAGAAATTCATGCCCGACCCCTCCCCGGAGTCCCACTGCCCGTCCGCGCGGCAGCCGCCCTGGCAGGTTCCGGAGGTCGTCGAGTGGAATCCGCCGACCCAGACCCAGCGAACCGTGTCGCCGACCCGGATGGTCGTGACGCTGGAACCGCTCACCTGATCCACGAAGTTGAGGCCGCCTTGCCCCACGTTGACGATTATGGTCTGGCCCATGGAAGGAGGGGGAGTGGGCGTGGGAGTCGGCGAAGGCGGGGCTGACGGACGGGGTGTCGGGCTCAGCGCCGGCGGCGGAACGAAGCCGGGAGGCGCCGGTTTGTCTTGAGAGCCCACGACCAGGAAGGGATCGGTCGTCTCGTTGTCGATCACGGCGGCATAGGTGAAAAGGTCGCCGGTCGCGGTCACGACGATAACGGCGTCGTCGATCGCGTCCGAAGATCTATCGATCGCGGCAAACACGTTGTTGATCTGTACCCCGGAGCGCGCCGCGATCTGCCGAGTCTGGGTCCCGAGAAGCTCTCCCTTCGGGTTGAACACGTCGAAGACCGCCGTGACCGGCGCGTCACCACCGTTGAAAGCGCCGGCATTCGTGCGGAATCCCCTTCCTGCTCCACCGTTGGCGACCTGTCCGAGAAACGTGATGGGGTGCGCCGCCGAGGCGGGCACTCCCGGAACGAACATCCCGACCGTCGGAGTCGGCGCGGTCGAATAGAGCCGGCTCGTGACGCCAATGTCCGCCGCCGTCCCCCCCGAGGTCACTTGAAGCTCGAGGGCGCCAGCGGAGTTCGGCGCCGCAAAGGGCGCCGCCACGATGTCGTTGAAGGCGCTCGACTGGCGGGGCGGCAGAACGATCTGAATCTGCGGCACCCCGGCCGGGCAGGCTCCGATGAAGCACCGGTAGCTCGCCTCGACAGAGATCGTGGATTGGTAGGACGTGTTGAAGACCCGGACGTCTGAGAAGAAAGGCGCCGCTCCAACGATTGACGCGACGGTGGGAATCGTTACGCGGTTGGGGTCATCGAGCGCGCCGGCTGGAACGCCGGCCGCAAGAAGGAGCCCCGCGATCAGAAACGTCTTCATGATTGCCTCCACGCATCGGATTACGTCGGTCGGCGACATTGGGTTGCCGATACCGCGGATCTCTAATCGAACGCTTAGCTGCGATGGGCAAAGATGAGAGACGCCTTAATCGGGAACCTGCGATCGCGCAAGACGCGGAAAAAAAGGGGCCGGAAAAACCGGCCCTGATTTGGATGGACGGGAATTCTGGAGAGCGGCGGGATCGTTCGCTCTTCTCGGCCTATCTCTGTGCCACCATCGCGGGGTCCTGAGGGACGTGCCGCGTGACCGGCCCTCGTGCGAGTGTTCGGTTGCGAGCGACGACGGCGTCGACGGACCAAGGGCCGGGGCCGGCAATGAGCAGGAACAGAACGCTCATGATCTGTGCGTAATCGGAGCGGATCTCGTGGAGCACGGCCCATGCGCCGATCTGAGGCGGCGCCGGCGGGAGAGGGAGCGGCGATGTTCCGAGATACAGAGAAATCTTCGTGGAGAGTATCGCCACGATCATCTCGATGATGAACGGGACGGCGATGACCCGTGTGAGGAACCCGGAGATCAAGAGCAAGCCCCCGACGATCTCCAGGACCGCCACGAAGTGGGCCGTGGGTCCCGGAAAGGGAATACCGAGCTTGGTGAACCGCCCGACGCCTTGGTTCGTATACACGAATTTGAGGATGCCCTCCCAGAGGAAGACGCCCCCAGCCATCAGCCGGATCAGAACGGTGGACCGCGGTGCGGAGTTCGGCGGAAAGAAAAACCATTTCATCAACCTTTTCATACGTCCCTCCTGTCTTCATCTGGCGATTCGCATCGTGCGATATCGCCCGTCGCTCTCTCGACTCTCGTGTGGGCGCTTCTATTCCGAGGTGCGTGGTACCCTGCCTGGGAATAAACGGAAGGCCGCGTCAGTCTCTGCCAGTGCGGCCGGCCTTTAGGGGTTTGCGTGGACACCCAGCCGCCACCGTCCAGCGCGTTCGATCAGGTTGTGTTGCCACACCTCGATGCGGCTTACAACCTGGCGCGCTGGCTGACTCGTAACGGGAATGACGCTGAGGACGTTGTGCAGGAGGCTTTTCTGCGGGCGCTGCGATTTTTCAACGGATTTCACGGCGGCAACGCGCGCGCGTGGCTACTCGCGATCGTGCGCAACGCCTGCTACGACTGGTTGCGGCGCCACCGCCCGTCCGAAGCGTCGGCCTCGTTCGATGAAGAGATCCACAGCGCCGTCGATCAGAGCCCGAGCCCCGAGGACTTGCTGATCGAGCAGGCGGACCGGCCTCGGCTCCGCGACGCGCTCGAAACGCTGCCGCTGGCGTGGCGCGAGGTCCTGATCCTTCGAGAGCTCGAAGGGTTGTCCTACAAGGAGATCGCGGACGTCGCGGGCATCAAGATGGGCACGGTGATGTCGCGACTGGCGCGCGCGCGCGCCGGGCTCCAGCAGCAGCTGGCCATCGATCTCAAGAGGGAGTGAGCGGGGTGAGCTGCAGCGAGTCTCGAACGTTCCTTCACGCTTACCTGGACGGCGAGCTCGATCTCGTCCGTCAGGTGGAGATCGAGGACCATCTCCGGACGTGCGGCGCCTGTTCGCGGATTCATCAGGCGCAGCTTGCGCTGCGCTCGGCGCTCAAGTCCGACGAGCTGTACTTCAGGGCGCCGGCGCATCTCGAGCAAAAGGTTCGAATGGCCTCACAGCCGGCGGAACGGAAGACGTGGCTGCCGCGTCCGCGGATGCCTGACTGGATCGGCGCCGCCATCGCGGCCGCAGCGGTCGTCGCCCTCGCGGTCTTCGTTTCGCCGATGCTGTCGCGCCCGTGGCGGGCGGAGCGAGTCGCGCAGGACGTGGTCTCGGCGCACATCCGGTCGCTGATGCCGGGTCACCTGACCGACGTGCCATCCTCAGAGAAACACACGGTGAAGCCGTGGTTCGCAGGCAAGCTGGACTTCTCGCCACCCGTCGCCGATCTGAGCGCCGAAGGGTTCCTGCTGGTTGGCGGGCGGCTTGACTATGCGGCGGACCGGCCGGTCGCGGCGCTCGTGTATCGCAAAGGGGAGCACCTCATCAACCTCTTCGTCTGGCCGTCCGCGTCGACGCACGAGTCCGCGGAGGCGGCAGACGCCCGCCAGGGCTACAACCTTCTCTTCTGGACTCGCGGCCAAACCAACTTCTGGGCGATCTCGGACGTCAACGCGACCGAGCTGCGGCAGTTCGCTGGCCTCGTGCGGGCTCGCCTGTCTTGAGAGGCCCTCGTTCTACTCCTACGGCAGCGAGTACTCGCCGTCGACCTGGTACGTCATGGAGCCGTCGGCGTTGGGCGTGCCCTTGAACGTGCCCTTGCCTTTGATGCCCTTGAGCTTCCCGGTGCCGCTCGCGAAGCTCCAGGTGCCGTGGCTGCTCACGGGCTTACCGTCCTTCGATTTGGCCGAGCCCTGATACTTGGCGGTCCACGTGTCGCCGTTGGTCCCCGTGGCCACGTGATAGCCGTGGAAAGAAGTTGTGTCGCCGTCGATCTCATCCAGGTCGGCGGAGACACCATCCTTCGCCTGCACACCCGCGATCACCCAATTGGTCCAGGTGCACGCGGCCTTGCCGACCGCAAAGGAGTGGTTGGGCTTGTCGGTGAGGGCAACCGGGGAAGGGGGATCCGATTTGCATGTGGCCGTACCGGAGACTTTCGTCTGCGCGGATAGGCCAACTGCCACCAACACCCCCAGGATAAAGAGTGAGACGAATCGAGTCTTCATGGCTCCCTCCTCAATTTGGCGCTGATTCTATCCTCAAGATATGGGCGGAGCCGTCACCGAGCCCTTCGAGCCCTGACTGGAACGCGACGAGGCTTCGACACGACGGCGTTTCCTTTCTCCCCGCCGGTCTCGGAATCCACCCGTTTGCGCGGAGTGAGTCTGACCTCATGGAGGAAAGAAGCCAGCAGCGGCGAAGGGTCCTCGCGCCGATAGATCACCCCGGATTCGGTGAAGACTCCGCGATCTCCGATCGGACGGAAGACGACTCCCGGCATCGCCCTTTGCCTTATCGCAGGATCGACGAGCGCAACGGTCAAACCCGCGGCGACCATTCCCAGGACGGTCTGGGTCGAGGGAAGCCCCCCTTCCATCGTGATCGGCGGCCCGAATCCGGCGCGCCGAAAGACCGACTGCAACTGATCGTAGCGGGCCGGCGAAAGGTGCCGGGGCCAGAGCGTGTAGGCTTCTCCGGACAGGTCCCGCAGCCGGATGCGTCCAGTGCGAGCCATCGGATGCTCTTCGGGGATCGCAGCCATGAGTCGCTCGCGTCCGGTCACTTCGCTGACGACACCGTCGGCCTCAATCGGAAGACCCACGAATCCGATGTCGATCCCGCCCCCGTGGAGGGCCTCGATCTGGGCCTCCGGCGTGAGGTTCTGAAAGAAGACTTCGACCGCCGGTGCGTGCTCCCCAAAAAGTCTGAGGGCCTTGCCGAGGAACTGCCAGTCCGTTTCCGGCGAAATGCCGATGACGATTCTCTGGGATTCTTCCCGCGCCGTCTCCCGCGCTAATCCGGCCGCGCGCTCGGCCGCGGCCAATATCCCGCGGGCCTCCCGAAGGAACCGATTTCCCGCCGGTGTGAGCTCGACGTGCCGCTTGACCCGGCGCAGCAGGTCGACTTTGAGCTCGGTTTCGAGATTCCGAATCTGCTGGCTCAGGGACGACTGGGAGGTGTGCAGGCGGTTTGCGGCGTGGCCGAAGTGCAGATCCTCCGCGACCGCGACGAAGTAGCGAAGGTGCCGCAGCTCCATGGCACTATCCCTTTCAATCGCTCCGAGGTCTCAACACCAACGAAACAAACGATTGGATCTCTCTGAGCCGAGGCCACATGATCGGGATCTGGCTCACTCTGGAGTCTGCCCACCAAATCTTAATGCCAGGCCTGGATGGAGCGCACGTGACAAAGGCACAACGGACCCGAAAATCCGCCCGGGAAGGCTCGCCGAGCGGCCGTTCTGAGACTGGGCGAGGCGGCTCGTGATTCGGAGGGCCCTCGTCGAGAAGCCTCCGGAACTCGCTAAACCTATGCAGGGAAGACGGAAAAGCTGGCTCAACATCCTGTTCCTGTCGCTGACGCCGGTCATCGGCGTCGTGGGTACCGCGGCCTATGCCATCGCCTTCGGGGTCCGCTGGTGGGAGCCCGCGCTTTTCGCCGTGCTGTTCGGGCTCGTGAGCTTTTCCGTCACGGCAGGCTACCACCGGTGCTTCGCACACAAGGCCTACGTCTGCCATCCGGCCGTTCAGGCCCTTTATCTCTTTTTCGGGGCGATGGCCCTTCAGAACTCTGCCCTGAAGTGGTCCTCGGATCACCGCGACCATCACCGATACGTGGATCGGGACTGGGACCCGTACAACATCCAGCGAGGCGGGCTCTGGGCGCACATTCTCTGGCTCTTCTACACGGAGCCGCCCGAGCGCTCGTATGACAATGTCCCCGACCTTCAGGCGAACCGCCTCGTCCGGTGGCAATTCCGTTTCAACGGAGTCATCGGCCTCATCGCGGGTCTGGGGATTCCGACCCTGGTCGGCGCCTTCTTCGGCCGCCCGGTCGGCGGGCTGCTCTGGGGCGGATTTCTCCGGATCGCGCTGATTCACCACACGACCTTCCTCGTCAATTCCGCGGCGCATCTCTACGGCACGCAACCCTACACGGAGGGCAACTCCGGGCGCGACAACGCGCTGCTCGCCTTTGTCACGAACGGCGAGGGGTATCACAATTTTCATCACAAGTTCCCGTCCGACTTTCGCAACGGCGTGCGCTGGTACCAGTGGGATCCCACGAAGTGGCTCATCGCGCTCTTGGGATTCGCCGGCCTCGCCCGCCATCTCGTGCAGACGCCCGAATCCGTTATCGAGAAGACGCGTCTGCGGATGGTCGCGACGGCGGAGGCGCGTCGGTACCTCACCGGGCCCGCGATTCGCACGACCGGGCTCCGATCGATTACTTGAAGTCGCTCTAGGGGAAATCACGGCTCACAGATCTCAAAGGAGAACGAACATGAAGAGATTCGCGATACGAACCTTGTTTGTCACCGCGGCCGTGATCGGCCTTGCTGCACAAGCGGCGCAGGCGCAGGTCAGCGTGAATGTGACGATCGGAGGGTTCTACGACGAGCTGTCACCGTACGGCCGGTGGGTCGACTGCAGCTACGGCCAATGCTGGGTGCCCGCGCAAGTCGCCGCGGACTGGCAACCGTACAGCAACGGCCAATGGATCTACACGGAATACGGATGGACCTGGGTGTCCAATGATCCGTGGGGAGGCAGCCCCTACCACTACGGGACCTGGGCCCCGATCGAAGGCTACGGCTGGTCCTGGGTGCCCGGAACCGTTTGGGCGCCGGCTTGGGTGACGTGGAGCTACAGCGACAATTACGTCGGCTGGGCGCCCCTGCCGCCCACCGTCGTTTTCGGCGCTTCCGGCTATGTCGGGAGTCCCGTCGTCGTGAACCAGACGCAGTATGTCTTCGTGCCCACGAAC
>JBASRI010000615.1:0-2199 GCA_049273755.1 Thermoanaerobaculia bacterium | reverse complement strand
GACGGAAGCCGTTCGGGGCCACCCCCGACGATCGAGGCGCTGCCTCTGGAGGCGTGCTGGCCTCCTTCCCGGCTCGGTCGTTCTTGAAATAGCGAGTGGGCGTCTTGCCGAGGCACCTCTTGAACATCGAGATGAACGCGCTGGTGCTTGCATAGCCGGCCCGGGATGCGGCAGTAGTCACGGTCTCTCCGGAAGCGAGTCGCTGAAGAGCGTGGAGCAACCTCAACTGCTGCCGCCACTGTCGGAAGGTCATACTCGTTTCGGCGAGGAACAGGCGCTGCGCCGTTCGCTTGCTGGCGCCGGCGCCTCTGCAGTACCCATCGAGGGTTCGGTTCCTGCCGGGGTCTTCGAGCATCGCGCGGACGATCCGCAACGCCCGGGGATCCGAAGGTCGAGGCAGCTGCAGCGGGATCCACCGAGCCGCGACGAGCTGATCGACGATCACTTCTATGATCCGCCGCTCCACCGCAACCCGCTTCCTCAGCTTTGGGAAGGTGCACGCATAAAGAATCAGCTCCTTCAAGAGCGGCGACACGTTCATCACGACGCACTCGGCCGATAGCCCGCGGACCAGCCCCGGGTGGAAATACAAAGTTCGCAGACGCACCCGGCCCGCCATTGCGACCGAATGCGGAACTCCGGCCGGGATCCAGACGGCGCGCATCGAAGGCGTGACCCAAGCCCCTTGACTCGTGTGGACGGTCAGGACACCGCCGGACGCGAAAGCGAGCTGATGCTCGGGATGGACGTGCTCGGGCACGACGTGGCCATCTTCGAGATCGCACGACACGGACGCAATCTGGGCCGTTGGCCTGCCTTTGCGGTCGGAGAGCAGGCTCTGGCACTTTTGCGACATCAATTGTCACGATAGCGAGAGACTGTCGGCGACGCAACTGCTACGTTTGCCCGACGATTCCCGGGGCTGAGGAGGCGGCACATGTTGGCGTCGGCGAAGATCGTGGGGTTTCTTCCGACCAAGGATTCCGAGAAGGCGAGGCGTTTCTACGAAGGCGTGCTCGGATTTCGATTCGTGAGTGACGACGAGTACGCGCTGGTCGTCCGAGCAGGGGAAACCATGATTCGTTTGGGCAAGGCGCAAGCTTTTACCCCGGCGCCCTACACCGTTCTGGGTTGGGAGGTTCCGCACATCGAAGCCGCCGTTGCCGAGCTCAAGAGACAGGGGGTTGCCTTCGAAGACTTCCCATTCGTCCAGGATCGCGAGCTCGGAATCTGGACCGCTCCCGCGGGCGATAAGGTCGCCTGGTTCAAGGACCCCGACGGGAACGTGCTCTCGGTCAGCCAGCACAAGTAGAGCGGGACGGAGAGGTCGCGTCAAACCGGGCTCAAACGCCGCAAAGGTCCGATCGAGCGCTTGACCTGAGTGTCGCTCGCGATTTCGTCGGTCTTGATGGGCGTGCTCCTGCTCTCGGACGGCCGGGTGCTGCAGCTGCGCCGCGCGCGCAGCGAGGTCCAATCCACGACCCCCGGCCGCGGGACCGGCGACCGCGGCATCTCCGTCCGCGAAACGCTGAAAAACCCAACACTTCGCGGCCGGACGACGTAGACTCGTCGAACACCCATGCCGCAGCGGGGACTGAGAGCCCTCGGGATCGCCGCCGTTCTGGTCCGGCTGGGAGTCGCCTCGGCCGCGGCCCAGACCTTCGAGGTCGTCCACGCCTTCCGCAGCGGTGGCGATCCGCGATCGATCCTGCTGCGAGCGAGCGACGGGTACTTCTACGGCACGACCGCCGCCGACGGCACGGAGCGTCGCGGCAGCATCTTCCGAATGGATGTGTCCGGGAGCTTCGTGACGCTCCACAGCTTCCACGGTCCCGACGGTGAATTCCCGACGGGGGCGTTGATCGAGGCCTCCGACGGCTATTTCTACGGCACGACGTCGGGAGGCGGCGATTCCGGCGTCTATGGCACGGTCTTCCGGATGGATGCCGCGGGAAACCCGACGACGCTGTACAGCTTCCAGTACGGCGCCGACGGCGGCTTTCCGCGGTCCGGCCTGGTGGAAGCGTCCGACGGCAATTTCTACGGCACGACGATCCAGGGAGGAACGGGAGCCTACGGAACGGTCTTCCGCATGACCCCTGCCGGCGGCCTCCTCACGATCCATCCGTTCAGCGGTGGGGATGGTTCTGCGCCCATCGCGCCGTTGATTCAGGGGATGGACGGGCTCCTCTATGGAAC
>JBASRI010000601.1:0-1559 GCA_049273755.1 Thermoanaerobaculia bacterium | reverse complement strand
GCCGAGACGCTCGACTGGGTCCTCGAATCGATCGCCTTCGCCTTCGACTGCGGCGCGGGCGCCGTCTCGATCATCCCGACGCGCGCCGGAAACGGCGCGATGGACGCGCTCGCGGAGCAGGGCGCCTTCGTCCCTCCCGATCTGGGCGTTCTCGAAGCGGCTCTCGAGGCAGGCCTGGCATTGAAACGCGGGCGCGTCTTCGCCGACCTCTGGGACCTGGACCGGCTGTCTGCGTGCGGCGCCTGCGCCGGCCCGCGCACCGAGAGGCTCGCCGGCATGAACCGGCGGCAGCGCGTGGAGCCGCCGGTTCGCTGCGAAGCCTGCGGAGCGGGCGCGTGAGCTCCGACTTCGACGTCGCCGTCGTCGGCTCGGGCTTCGGGGGCTCTCTGACGGCGCTGTGCCTTCGCCGGCTGGGCCGCTCGGTTCTCCTGCTCGAGAGCGGCTCGCACCCGCGGTTTGCGATCGGAGAGTCCTCTTCGCCGCTCGCCAACCTCCTGCTGGAGACCCTGTGTCTGCGATACGACCTGCCCCGCGTCGCGCCGCTGTCGGCCTGGGGAAGCTGGCAGCGCGTCTATCCCGAGATCGGCTGCGGCTTGAAGCGCGGGTTCACGTTCTACGGACACCGTCGCGGCCGCCCCTTCGCCGGCCGCGAAGACCGCGCCGACCAGCTCCTCGTGGCCGCGAGCCCCTGCGACGAGGTCGCCGACACGCACTGGTACCGGCCCGACTTCGACCACTTCCTCGTGCGCGAGGCCGCGAGGGAGGACGCCGAGTACCTCGATCGGACGCGGATCGAACGCGTCGGCTTCGACGCCTCCGGCGCGACGGTGGAATTCGTTCGCGAAGGCCGGCGGCGGCGCTTCCGCACCCGCCTCATCGTCGACGCCTCCGGACCGCGCGGGTTCCTCCAGCGCGCCCTGGGCCTCGAAGAGCGCGCGTTTGCCGATCTGCCCGCGACCGAGGGACTCTACACGCACTTCGCGCACGTCGAGCGGCTCGAGGAGATGGGAATCTTCCGCTCGTCCGACCAGCCCCCCTACCCCGTCGACGACGCCGCGGTCCATCACGTCTTCGAGGGCGGCTGGATCTGGGTCCTCCGGTTCAACAACGGCGTGACGAGCGCGGGGGTCGCCGCCGCTCCCGGCCTCGCCAGCGAGCTCGCTCTCGCGGAGGGAGAGCCCGCGTGGCGGCGGTTGCTGGCGCGCCTGCCGACCGTCCGGGACCAGTTCGCCGGGTCCAGGGCGCTGCTTCCGTTCGTCTACCGCGAGCGGCTCCCGTTCCGGACGAGCGCGGCGGCCGGCCCGAGCTGGACGATGCTGCCCTCCGCGGCCGCATTCGTGGATCCGATCCTCTCGACGGGATTCCCGCTCACGCTGCTGGGCATCGAGCGATTGGCCGCGGCGGTCGAGGAGTCCTGGGGACGACCCTCCTTCCCCGCCCGGCTTGCGCGCGACGCCCGCCGCACACTCGCGGAAGCGGACACGGCGGCCCGGCTCGTCGCAGGGCTCTTTGCGAGCTTCGGCGACTTCCCCCTCTTCGCCGAGCTGACGAAGCTCTAC
>JBASRI010000599.1:0-12510 GCA_049273755.1 Thermoanaerobaculia bacterium | reverse complement strand
GCGCGGACGGGGTCGCCGCGGTCCGCGCCGCAGTCGAATGCGTCAAGTTCGCGCCGGCGGGAAAGCGCGGCCTCGCGGGCGTGCGCGCGAACAGGTACGGGACCGTCCCGTTCGATCTCTTCGTCCGCGAGGCGAACGCTTCGACCGCCGCCTTCGTGCAGATCGAAACGGCAGGCGCGCTGAACGCCGCGGCGGAAATCGCCGCCGAGGCCGACGTGGACCTTCTCTTCGTCGGCCCCAACGACCTCGCGCAGTCGCTGGGCGTGCCCGGCCACTACGAGGAGCCCCGCTACCGCGCCGCCGTCGAGCGCGTCGGCGCCATCGCGCGCGAGCACGGCAAAGGCGCCGGCATCATGCTGCGCTCGCGCGACGAGCTGCCCGGTCTGGCAAAGCTCGGCTACAGCGTGTTCACGACGAGCGACCGGAGCCTCCTGTCCGAGTCCGCGCAGAAGTGGCGCGCGGCTCTGGCGAGAGACTGACCATGCGCTACCGCTACGAAGACTTTCCCGTCGACCTGCTCCGGGAGCTGCTGACCTACCAGGAGCTCGTCAAGCTCTTCCTGCAGCTCGTCCTCCAGACGGGCGGGGACGTCGAGGAGGCGCTGCGGTGGATGAAGTACCTGCAGGAACGCGGCATGATCGACCCGGGCATCGACCTCGAGGAGTTCCGCAAGGAGCTCCAGAAGAGCGAGATGGTCGAAGAGCGCGGCGGGCAGCTCCAGCTCTCGGCCGCCGGCGAGCGGCGCATCCGGCGCTCGGCGCTCGAGGAGATCTTCACGTCGCTCTCGAAGGCCGGGCCCGGATACCACGCTGTGCCGCGCTCGGGCGGCGGCGGGGAGCTGCTCCCCGAGACGCGGGCCTACGAGTTCGGCGACAACCCCAGCGCGATCGACGGCGTGCGAACGATCGGCAACGCCGTACGGCGGGACGCGGAGGACATCGCGCTCACCCCCGAGGACTTCGAGGTCCACGAGGAGGAGCACCTGACCTCGTGCGCGACCGTGCTCGCCATCGACATTTCGCACTCCATGATCCTCTACGGCGAGGACCGCTTCACGCCCGCCAAGAAAGTCGCCCTGGCCATGGTCGAGCTCATCCAGTCCAAGTACCCCAAGGACTCGATCGACGTGCTTCTGTTCGGCGACGACGCCCGGCGCGTGCCGATCTCCGAGATCTCGAAGACGCAGGTGGGACCGTTTCACACCAACACGAAGGCCGGCCTCGCGCTGGCGCGCAAGCTCCTCGTGCACCGCAAGAACCCCAACAAGCAGATCTTCCTGATCACCGACGGCAAGCCCTCGGCCATCTGGGAGCGGGGGCGGCTCTACAAGAACCCCTTCGGCCTGGACCTGAAGATCGTCAACCGGACGCTCGAGGAGGCCGACGCCTGCCGGCGCGACGGCATCACGATCACGACCTTCATGATCGCCACGGACACCTACCTCGTCGAGTTCGTGGACAAGCTGACCAAGATCAACCGCGGCCGGGCCTACTACGCCTCGCCCTACAACCTGGCCGAGTTCCTGTTTACCGACTACATCCGAAACCGCAAAAAGTTCTTGCACTGACGGCCTGGGATCCGCCGCAACACGAGGAAGAGCGGCGGACAAAGATGAAAGGTTTCTAAAACCCGAAGTTCCCAGGCTCCCTGACGGGAGCAGGCGCTAGAATCCGGTCGAACCGCCCGATTCAGGAAGGGAGTCGACCCATGCGATTCCGGGTTCTCGCGCTTGCTGTCTTCACGCTCACCGTCTCCGGCCACGCGCTGGCCTCGTTTCATCTGACGAAGGTCAAAGAGGTCTTCCCGGGAACCGTGGCGTCCCCGAACGCCCAATTCATCATGCTCCAAGCCTTCTCCGCCGGCCAGAACTTCGTTGGCGGCCATTCCGTCATCGTCTACGACGCCGCCGGCGTCGTGGCCGGGACCTTCACGTTCTCGGGAAACGTCGCCAACGGCGCGAACCAGATGACGACCCTCATCGCGACCACGGAGGCCGCGGCGCTGTTCGGCGTGACAGCGGACCTGACGATGACTCCGGCGATCTCGCCCGTCGGCGGCAAGGTGTGCTGGGACACCTCGCACATCGACTGCGTCGCCTGGGGAAGCTATACCGGCTCCTCGACGGGGGTGGGCACACCCTTCAACGCCCCGGTGGGCCTGGCGCCCGGCCAGTCGATCCGGCGCCGGCTCGACATCTGCGGGTACCCGACCATCCTCGAGAGCTGCGACGACACCGACGACAGCGCCAACGACTTCCGGGCCGTCCCTCCAGCTCCGATCAACAACGCGGGGACCGCAGGAACGATCCCCCCCTCGACCTGTGGCAACAACGTGCTCGAGGGCCTGGAGCAGTGCGACGACGGCAACCTGACCGGAGGCGACGGGTGCTCCGCCGTGTGCACCTTCGAGCCCGACTCCGTCGCGGCGCTCGCACTCTTCGTAGACGAAGTCCCGACGCCGTTGCTGGCGAGCAACGGGGTTCTCGAGCCCGGTGAGACCGTCCCCGTGCGTCCGACCTGGAAGAACAACGGCCTGAGCGCGATCACGCTGACGGGAAGCTCGGCTCTCTTCACGGGACCAGCCGGAGCGACCTACGGAATCGTGGACGGAAGCGCCGCGTACGGAACTCTCGCCGCCGGCGCCTCCGCGAACTGCTACGGGGGTGTCAACAACTGCTACACGCTCTCGGTGTCGGCGCCGGCGACGCGGCCGGCCGCGCACTGGGATGCCACGTTCACCGAGGTCCTGAGCAACACGGCGTTCAAGGCCTGGGCGATCCACGTCGGGGAGAGCTTCCCGGACGTTCCGACCTCGTACCCCTTCTACCGGTTCATCGAGAACCTCTTCCACAACGGCGTGACCGGAGGCTGTGCCGGCGGCAACTACTGCCCCGGCAATCCCGTGACCCGGGCACAGATGGCGGTGTTCCTCCTGAAGTCGAAACACGGCTCGAGCTACATCCCGCCCACTTGCACGGGAGTCTTCGGTGACGTGATCTGCCCGAGCGCCTTCGCCGACTGGATCGAGCGGCTCGCGGCCGAAGGCATCACCGGGGGCTGCGGCGGCGGCAACTACTGCCCGAACAACCCGGTGACGCGCCAGCAGATGGCGGTCTTCCTGCTCAAGGCGCTCGACGGCGCGGCCTACACGCCGCCCGCTTGCGTCGGCATCTTCAGTGACGTGACCTGCACGCCCGGCGTCGGATTCCCAGATTGGATCGAGGAGCTGTACCACCGTGGCATCACCGGCGGGTGCGCGGTGGGCCCGCCGCCTCTGTACTGCCCGACGAACCCCAACAACCGGGGACAGATGGCCGTGTTTCTCGTCAAGACGTTCAACCTCGCGCTCTACGGCCCGTAGTGTCTCCGCTCGGATACGCGCTCGTGGGGGTCGCGGGCGCGTTCGCGCTCGGGCTGGTCCTGCCGCGCCTCCTCCTGAGGCGTGCGCAGGACCGGCTCGCAAGCCGATTGCTCGCCGACGCGACGGCGCCGTTCGACCTGCTGACGCGGGCGGAGCTCTTCGTCGGCCCACACCGGCGGCTGCCCGGTGTCCTGGGCCTGGGCGGAGGCGCGCTGGTCTTCGAGAGCCTCTTCGGCGAGTCGACGACGCTACCCACCCAACGCATCCAGAAGATCGTCACCGGTGACCGCCTCGCGAACGGCCGGCGGCTCTTTCGCCTCGAGGTGCTGCGCCTTACCCGCTCGAACGGAGAAGACCTCGAGTTCATCCTCGCGCCCGCCTCCGCGGCGGCCTGGCGGAGCCACCTTGGGCTCTGGGCGGTCAAAGAGCGCAAAGCCGCGACCGACGTGGTGACCCCCGGCCGGCGATAGTCTCTGCCTCGCGGACAGGGCGGGCCGCCCCCCGGAGCATTCCGCTCAGCCCCTGTACCCGCTCCGCCGGGCGCTGTTGAGGCAATCTTCCTTCTTGACATACCCCTCAGGCGACAACGCAACGAGCTCGCCGTTCTGCGCTACGCGCCTCCACCGCCACTCGCCACGGAGGTCCTGATAGAAGTCCCAGCGATCGTTTCCGCCAGGTGGAAGCATCTCTAGCCCTTAGCCACTTTCTGGGCCGCTGCGATCGCCGCCCGGACGCCATTCTACGACGCCACGGAGCGCGACCGCGGCTCCAAGCGTCACTCGAGGCGAGAAGATCGACGAGTGGTCCTCGCCCAACCTTTCCGGCACGTTCAACCCGGCTTCATCTGCCCCCGATAGGTTCACGCCCGGAGGCCAACGATGACTGAGGGACCGAAAAGGATGTCTGTGACCTGCCTCGAGTGCAACGAGCGCGTGCTCGCCGTCCCATACGACGAGCAGACCGCGTTCACGCCGGCCGCTTCGAGCGAGAAAGCGTGAGGCCGACCGTGAAAGACGACACGCCCAAGCTGTGGCCGCTGAAGTGTCCCGAGTGCGGCGATCGTGTCTACGTGGAACTTCCTGTCGACGCAGAGGATGGAAAGGCCGGAACCGCGATGTGCCACCGGGGCCACTTCCTTCTCTACCGTTACGACGGCGTAACGGTAAGTCTTCTCGAAGTCCTCATCCAGCGTTAGGTAGGTAGCATGGAAAGCACCCGATACGTCCAAATCCCCTGCCGCGTTTGCGGCAGCAAGACTTTCGTGATGGGCGGCCGGCCGTGGCCGAAGCGGTGTATTCGGTGCAGGGCGCCGTTCGAGCCCGAGGCACGAGCCTTCGATGCTCGAGCCGAGCGTCGCGTAACCGTTTCCAGCTGAACTCACCGTTCATACTCGCGCCGGCCTCCGTGGCGGCCTGGCGGAGCCACCTTGGGCTCTGGGCGGTCAGAGAGCGCAAAGCCGCGACGGACCTGGTGACCCCCGGCCGGCGATAGTCTCTGCCTCGATGCACGCGGAGACGGCCCTCGTCGCGACGATTGCCGCCGGGCTCGGGCTCGCCTTCGTGTTCGGCTTCCTCGCGGCCCGCCTGCGGCTGCCGCCGCTGGTCGGGTATTTGCTGGCGGGTGTGGCCGTCGGTCCCTTCACGCCCGGGTTCGTCGCCGACGCCGGCCTGGCCTCCCAGCTCGCCGAGATCGGCGTGATCCTTCTGATGTTCGGCGTCGGTCTGCATTTCTCCCCGAAGGACCTCATGGCCGTCCGGGGGATCGCGATTCCGGGAGCTCTGGCGCAGATCGCGGCCGCGACCGTTCTGGGCGCCGTCGTCGCGCGCTTCTGGGGTTGGTCCTGGGTCTCGGGGCTGGTGTTCGGTCTTTCGCTCTCGGTGGCGAGCACCGTTGTTCTGCTGCGGGCGCTGGAAGACCAGGGCCTGCTCGACTCGCCGCCGGGACGGATCGCCGTCGGCTGGCTGATCGTCGAGGACCTGATCACCGTCATCGTCCTCGTGCTCATGCCCGCTCTGGCCGGGCCGGCCGCGTCCGGCGATGCTGCGGCGGCTTCCGGGTCCGGCGTTCTCGCGGCCATCGGATGGACGCTGGCCAAGGTGGTGGTGTTTCTCGCGTTGATGCTGATCGTGGGCCGGCGCGCCGTCCCGTGGCTGCTCGAGCGCGTAGCCCGGACCGGCTCGCGCGAGCTCTTCACGCTCGCCGTGCTCGCGACGGCGCTGGGCATAGCCGTCGGCGCCTCGGCGCTGTTCGGCGTCTCCTTCGCGCTCGGTGCGTTCTTCGCGGGCGTCGTGATCGCCGAATCGGACTTGAGCACCCGCGCGGCGGCCGATGCCCTGCCACTCCAGGACGCCTTCGCCGTGCTCTTCTTCGTGGCCGTCGGGATGCTGTTCGACCCGTCCATCTTGCTGCGCCAGCCGCTCGCGGTGCTGGCGGTCATCGCGATCATCCTCGTCGGGAAAACCCTGGCGGCGTTCTTCATCGTTCTCGCGTTCGGGCGCCCGATCTCCACCGCGCTGACCATCTCGGCGAGCCTCGCCCAGATCGGCGAGTTCTCGTTCATCCTCGCGGCGCTCGGCGTTTCGCTGGGCCTGCTTCCGAAGGAAGCACAGGGGCTGATCGTGGCGGGCGCTTTGATCTCGATCACGTTGAACCCGGTGATCTTCCGGTCTATCGCTCCGGTCGAGCGGTGGCTGCGCGGCCGGACCCGCCTCGAGCGCTTCGAGCGTCACGGAACACACCTGACGGCGGCGGTCGAGCGAGCGGAGGCGGAAAAGCCCTCCGACCACGCCGTGCTGGTCGGCCACGGCCGCGTTGGCGGCCGCGTGGCGCGGTCTCTCGACCGCCTCTCCATCCCCTACGTCGTCGTCGAGCAGGAGCGCGAGACCGCGGTCGCCTTGCGCGCGCGGGGCGTGCGGGTCATCTACGGCGACGCGGCGCGGGCCGGCATCCTGGAGCACGCCGCCTTGGAGCGGGCGCGCCTCCTCGTTGTCGCTGCCCCGGATCCCTTCCAGACCCGGGCGATTCTCGAGCACGCCCGCCGGATCCGGCCTGACATCGACACCGTCGTCCGCACGCACACGGACGCGGAACGCGAGTATCTCGAACGCCACGACGTCGGCAAAGCCGTCATGGGCGAAAGCGAGCTTGCCCGCGCCATGGCGCGCTACGCCCTCGAGCGCTTCGGCCTGGACCTCGAGGCTCGCGAGGCCGCGGTGCGCGACGAGGCGTGACGCGCGCCAAGGAACTGGCGCCCGCTGGGAGCCTGGCCGAGGCGTGGCGCCGACAAGGTTTTCTCCGTTCTTCCCGCCTGAACGAGATGCTGCAGTCTAGCCAAAACCGCCGCGCATAGCTCGCCAGGACGAGATAAGGAGCGAATTCCGAGCCGCTGTGCCGGTGGAGCGATACATCGAGCAGGCTGTCGAGCATGTTCTGGTAGACGCGCACGGGAACACTCACCGACGCGATGTTCATACCGGGTGTCCATGTCCAGGTCAACCGGCAGCCCGGGGAAGGCCGGGATACCCCCGGGTTCGTCCCTTTCGCGCGCGGGGGCCGAGGGTCGCGAAAACAGAAACCAGGAGTCACATCCATGAACGGCCCGCACTGGTCCTGGAGGATTTTGACCGCGCCGCCCGCAGCACGGCAGCGAGGGCGAGGGGAATGGCGCGCTTCATCCTCGTCAGAGTCGAGCGAGCTGATGGGCGCTGATCAGAGTGACCCAAAAATTCAATCCGTCCGAGCAAACGTCCGAGGGATTGGAAGTGGAAACGACGCCCAGCGGAGAAAGATCCGCGGCTCGCCACAGGGACGCGCCGGGGCTGGCGTCGATGATGAGGATGCGGCTTCCATCGAAGGCAGCGGCGAGGGGGCTCACCATGCCGTTGCCGATGAGCGTCGTGACAACGGTTCCGGTCGCGGCCTGAACAACGGATACAGACCCGTCGACTCCATTGGGAACCCAAATGTTGGCTCCGTCGAAAACGGGAAAGTGCGGAAAGTTCCCGACCGGCACGGTCAACAGCACGTTTCCGTCGGGGTCCAGCTCGAGGATCCTTCCCGCGCGGGGCTGTTCGTTATCGGTATCCACGACCCACATGTGGGATCCATCGAAGGCGATCCCCGAGAGCGAAACGAAGCCGCTCGTGACGTGCGTGACGGGCCAGGGCGTCGTCGCCGCCGGAGTGATGATGGCGATCGAGCCGCCCAGATCCGTGACCCAGAGTCGAGATCCGTCGAACGCCATTCGGAGCGACAGTGACCCCAGTCCGGTTGCGACGACCGCGACCTCTCCCGGCGGCTGGCTCGGATCTATCATGTAAAGCAAGCCGCCCTGTGTCTGGCCGGCGATGAAGACCCTTCCCATGGCGGCGACGATTCCGAGGGAGTTGATCGCGCCGGTCCAGGTACCGAGAACTCTCCCGTCGCTCGCATGGACCCGAGTCACACTCGAGGCCGCGCCCACCCAGATGTCTTCCCCGTCGGCCACGCAAAAGAAGGGTTGGTCGCTCAAGGTCGTCGTTCCGAGTCCGGCCACGGGGCTGGAAGGGTTCCACCATTGTCCGAGCGCGGCGCGGCGGCTGGATCGCACGACCGACTGGTTCAGCCCCTTCGCGACGAAGACCGCCGCCTGGCCGCGCGTCAACGGCTTGTCGGGCGAAAAGGTCGTCGCGGAGGTCCCGGCGGTGATGCCGAGGTAGTAGAGCTCAAGGATGTGCGGGCAGAAGGCGGGCGTCACATCGGTGAAGGGGCCGCACTGATCCTGAACGATTCTTGTGGCGCCTCCTGCAAGAATCGAGAAAAGGCCGATTGCCAGGACGAGAGCTGCTCGGGACCGGCGAGGAAGGGCCATTGAGCTGCCTCCTGTCAAAACTGAGAGCGAAAGCTTACACCTCCCGGCCGAAACAGCTACCTTGCGATTGCAGCCATCCTCCTCGCCGGTCTCGGGCGTAAACCTGAGCTGTTCTGGCCTGATAAGTCAACGAGGAAACGAGGCGGTATGCTTTAGTTCAGAGGGGGAACAATGAAGACCTTCTCTCTATCCCGGCGGGTACTTCTCGGTATCGGTCTCTGCGTCCTCGTGGTGCTCGGAGGGGCTGCAACTGCGGCTGTTCAGGACACCTGCGGCCCGTTCACAGACGTGTCCGCAGCGATCTGCCCCTACGTGCTTGAGATGTACGACCTCGGCATCACGGCGGGCACTTCCGCGACGACCTTTTCGCCAAACCAGCCAATGACGCGGGGGCAGGCCGCCGTCTTCGTCTCCAAGGGCGTCAACCAGGCGATCGCGCGCTCTTCTCGGCGTGCGGCGTTGGGACAATGGTGGACGCCCAAAGAGAGCCCCTGGCATTCGGGACTCGGAATAACTCCCCTTCCCGGGGGCGGGCCGCTCTTTACCTACGCTCCGGTGGTCTGCGACGGGCAGGACGTGTGGATCGCCGAAGACGACAGCATCTTTCGTGTCCGTGCCAGCGACGGGAAGCTCCTCGAGACCTGGACGACCGTCAAGTCTTCGAGCGCCATTCTCGTGGCAATGGGCCGAGTCTTCGCAGTGGCCTTCGATCCCTTCAATCCAAACACGGGCACGCTGTCCATGATCGACCCCGCTCAACCCGCGGGAGCAGCGACGGTCGTTGCGAGCGGTCTGCCATCTCAAGCAGTGGCTCTCGCGTTCGACGGTGCACGAATATGGGCGACGGATCCCTCGGGATTCCTCTCGATCATCACGCCTACCGCGGCGACACCTTGGGCAACGACCGTGGTCACTGGGTTTCCGGCGCCTGCGGGCATCGTGTTCGACGGCAGCAACATGTGGATCACCGACGCAGGAACCCAGGGGTCCTGTCACCTGTTCAAGCTCAATTCTTCGGCTGCCGTCCTCCAGACGGTCACCCTGGCGTTCCCCTGCTACAACTCCCAACTGGCCTTCGATGGAAGCAACGTCTTGGCTCCGAACGGCGGTGTTCTGCAGGTCGTGCGGGTGTCGGACGGTGTCTTGATCGCCACGATCCCCGTGAACGGAAGCGCCGTAAGGGTCGCCTTCGACGGGGAGCGGATCCTCATTCTCGTGACGAGCGGTCAGACCCCTCCGCCGAGCCTGGCGATTCTGCGAGCAGCGGACCTCTCGACGATCCAGGTCGAGTACTCACCTTTCAACAGTTGGCCCTATCCCTTCGACGCAGCGAGTGACGGAGTGAGCTTCTGGATCACGATCAGGAGCGGGGACGGTTTCGCCCTGGCGCGGTACTAGGGCCATGAGCCTCGAAAGCTCGCACGGCTGCAGCGACTCGTCCTCGCCTTCGGCTCGTCGCTCGCCGCTGACCCGCCACTCGTTAGGCCGCTCGAAGTGATGCCAACGGCTGACCCGCCGGATCATGCAGAATACGTCGCGCTGCAGCGTAAGCGCGTTGGTGAGGTCGCGGCCGATATTCTTGACGGAAAGGTCAACATCCTTGAGGGCGCGCGGCTCCTCGTGAGCCTTCATCATGAGGTCGAAGTTGAGGAAGATGATCCTGACTTCGTGGCTATGGTGACGATCGAATCGGAGACGGCTGAGCTTCCAGCTGGGGCTGAGAGGAAGGACTGGAGTCTTAGGGGTCTGACACGAAACATTGGCGAGATCTCGAAAGCTGAGGCTTGGGCGAACGACCTTGGGCTCGAGGCGTGTCGCAATCTGGTCAGGCGGTTCGGTGCGGCCTAACACGCGGGTGCAGCGGACTCTCTCCTTGCCTTCGGCTTGTCGCTCGCCGGTGACCCGCCACTCGTTAGGCTGGCTATGACTAAAGCGAAGTTCCCTGAAATGTGGGCGACGGTGGTGCAGGCGGCCTGCGACATGACGAACGCGAGTGGGCGTAATGAGGGCGCGCCAGGGTCGGAAGCATTATCGCGATTTCGAGGCGTTGGTGCGGTCGCAGGCGCGCCGCAAACGTTCTCACGCGTGGGTGCTCGAAACGCTCGCTGAGATCAGGGGCGGAAGGTCTCTAGCACGTAGATACCTCAGCGCCAGCCTGGCGGAAGCCCGCCGGCGGCGCGATCGGGATGTGGTGAAAGAAGCTCTTGAGGTTCAGGTGGCCAATGAGTGACGGGCAGCCTAACGCGCGGATGCAGCGGGCTCGATCATCGCCTTCGGCACATCACTCGCCGCTCAGGCGCCAACCGTTAGGCAGCGCTTTGCAATGACCGGCCCAACCCTGGCAACCCTGAAGCGGCTGTTTGCAGTCTCAGGAAATCGATGCGCCTTTCCGCGGTGCACAAACCAAATCGTGGACCCGTCCGGGAAGATTACGGGAAAAGTGGCGCATATCCGAGGCCGAAGCCCGGGCGGGCCGCGGTACGACGCCGGCCAAAGTGATGAGCAGCGGCACAGTTTTGCGAATCTCTTGTTACTTTGCCCGATCCACCACGATGTCGTAGATGCTGACCTGGTGCGCTATTCGGCGGGTGATCTAGAGGTCATGAAGGGTGAGCATGAGACATCGACGGTGGCGGTTGCTGAACCGCCCGATTCGGTCGCGGTGGCGCTCGCGGCCTCGGCAGGCCCAGGATCGACGATTGTCATCTCCCACAACCAGTCTGGAGGAATCACCGCGGGAACCGTGAACGTCCAACAAGCTCCAGAGCCAACGATTGCCGTTCGCGAACTGTTCCTCAACCAAGCCACTGGCAACGAATTCCAAACCCGCGTAGAACTGAGGGTGGATTCGCCCTATCCTCCCGCGAATCTCTATGTGGGTGTTCGTGCCCCGTCCATCCGACGAATCGCGCTTGTTCCGCAACGCACCGGTCTCGTCATGAAGGGGCACTGCGGCACGCGCGACGGTTTCGCGTTCGAGAATCTTCAGCAACCCTACGGCCTTATTCACCTAGACATCGTCACCGGAAAGCCGGAGCGACCAGAGGTCGAATGGGACCTGACCTAGAGGCGCTGCCTAAGACGCGCGTGCAGCGGACTCGCTCCTCGCCTTCGGCTCGTCGGTTCGCGACTTACAACCGGTGCTCCGAAGCTCGGCCGGCTCCGCGCGCTCAACGCAAAGGCACCTAGAAGCGCCCGAGCTGACCGTTACCAAGAGTCACCCAGAAGTTGATGCCGTCGCTGCACACGCCCTGCGGCGTCGTCCCGGTGCCGAGCGAGGTCGTTTGGATCAACTCCAGGGTCGCTGCGTCCCAGAGCATCACCACGTCGCTGTTGTCGCCAAGGACGAGAGTCCGCATTCCATCGAAAGCCACACGGTATGGCGCTAGTAGACCGGGAGGGGCGTGCAAGTAGGCAATCGTCAAGCCGGTGGCAGGCCGCAACACCGCTACCCCACAACAGTTTGGAACCCAGATATTCTCGCCGTCGAACATCGGCACTTGAACTCCGTCACCGATCGTGTACGTGGCGAGAACGCCTCCGTTCGCGTCGAGTTTGTGAATCTTCCCGACGGGAAAGTCTGTGGCCCACAAGTTGTTTCCGTCGAAGACGAGGCCTAGAACCCCCTTGAAGCCGGGAGTCAAGGTTGTAGCTGTCCAGGGCAGCGTCGGGCCGGGCCGCACGATCGAGATTGAGCCGTCTAGATTCCCGGTCCAGAGTTTCTCTCCGTCGAACGCGATGCTCGTGGGTTGGTTGCCGAGGTTGTCTGCGACGAGAGTGGCGCTGCCGGCCGGCTGCGACGGGTCGATCATGAAGATTCGGCCCGGGTTGGCGTCTATTGCGACGAAGATCCGTCCCATCGCCGAGACCATCGGTCCGCCGCCCGTTCCGGACCAGGTTTCGAGGACCCTGCCGTCGCTGGCTCGCACACGGCTGACGCCACCGCTGGATCCGACCCAGACGTCAGCGCCGTCGCAAACAATCGGTCCCGACGCGTCGGCGGTGACGCCCAGTCCGATGTCGTAGTGCGGCGTCGTCGTCCACCACTGCCCCAGCGCGGCGCGCCGCGAGGAGCGTGCGATCGCCTGGTTGACACCCTTGGAAACGAACACGGCCGCCTGGCCACGCGTGACCGGGTTGTCCGGCGAGTATGTCGTCGGGGAGGTGCCTGCCGTGATGCCGAGGTAATACATCTCAAGCACGTAAGGGCAGAAGGCTGGCGAAACGTCCGTAAACGGGCCGCACTGGTCCTGCACGATCCTCACCGCGCCACCCGCGAGCGCGGCGGCAAGGGCGAGGGG
>JBASRI010000590.1:0-6480 GCA_049273755.1 Thermoanaerobaculia bacterium | reverse complement strand
AGTCCGCTGCACCCGCGTGTTAGGCAACCGGCTCATGAGTGCGTACCAAATTGACTAGCGCCAGCTTATGCCCGGAGAGTGCTGTCGCACACCAGGCATTTCGCAACCCTTCAAGCCGAACTGGCTCATCGAGGGACTTTGCCAAGCTGCCCCGCTGCTTCGAACTCAACCCGTCAATTTGCAGCAGAGCAACGCGCGACCATCTGCGAAGCGCCGCTCGCGGTGATGCTGCTCGGACCTGGGCAACGTACGTGCCGCCGCCGAAATCTAGGACCACCGTGAAAAGCGCCATGCTGTCACTTCCGGTTGCCTAACATGTGCTTAGACAGCCCTAGTTTTCGACGCAACGCTGCTGTGGTCGCAGTCTAGTACGCCACCGGGGGGCAGTTGGGCTGCAGATTCCGCCGCCTAACTCTCGGGCCACTCGTGAACGCCGACTTTTCGCCATCACCCTTCGAGGCTATCTGCGCGAATTCTACGCCTCAATCTGCGAGCTCTCTCTCGCTACACTCTTAACAAAGCTGACGAAAGCAGATAGCCAACCGTCCTTCCGTCCGAGGTTCTGGGTCATCATTCACGGGGCCGAGGAAACCGATGTAGCATTTGCGAGATCACCCATCTCGCGAATGCTTTCACGGTTCGCTGGAGCTCCACAGGGTTAGCTGGAAGTCCCGTATGGGCTACCAGATCCTCCGACGCTCCGCGCATCACCCCGGCGACCCGTCCGGCCGATAGAGAATCGCCACGACGTCGCCGCCGCCTCCGGCGAGGCGATCCACGGTTCGTTGATGTCCCCGCAAGTGTCGGTCCACCATCGAGTCGAGCCGCTCGCAGTCCCGGTCCGTGTAGGAAAGGAAGACGTTTCTCCCCAGCCCCTTGAGCTTTTCGAGCGCCTCCTCGGGCGAGCGGACGTAGTACAGCATCTCGACGGCGGTCACGAGATCGAACGCTTTCGAAAGCTCGAGCTCCTCGAGGCTCGCGTTCACGAAGGTGGCGTCCGGGACGAGTTGCCGCGCCCGGCGGACCGCCGTCAGGCTCACGTCCACGCCGACGACGCGCGGGGACAACGCCCTCAGTTGGCGGCTGAAGAGGCCTTCTCCGCAGCCGACATCCAGAATCGACTCGTACGGAGCGTGGGCACGCAGCACGCCGCCCAGCCATTCGTACTTCCGCCTGGCGCGCTCGAGGACGGCGCCGCCCCAGGGATCGGGCCTGCGCGCGTAGAGGCGTTCGAACCGGTCGTAGCCGCCGGAGGCCTCGTGCGGAACGAGGAGATCCGCCAGCGCGCGTTGGATGGCCCCCGTGAACCTTCGCAGGGAGGTCACGAGCGGAGAGATCGCGTCGTCACCGCGCCTCCTCGGCCACGCTCGCATCGGGAGTCAGGTGCAGGTGCCGGATGTCGAGGAGGTGCCGCTTCAGCAGGACCACGATGCCGGGAACCAGCCAGACGAGCTCGCGAGCGCGGCGGACCAGGCCGTAGGCGATCCCCTCTGCGGCCGAGAAGCCGACCAGAACCCAGAGCGCCGTGCGCACGCCTTCGGCCGTTCCGATCCGCCCCGGGATGAAGAACAGAAACGTGTTGATCAGCATCGCCAGCGTTTCGATCGCGATCGCCTCGTAGAAGCCGGCCTTGGGCGAGAGCAGGCGGATGACGATGTACGTCTCGAGCAGACCCCCGCACCATCCGAGAAAGCACCATCCCACGGACTCCAGAAAGTGTTCCGCCCGGCGTTCGTAGATCTCGCCGATCCGCTCGTCCAGCTTTTCGGCCGTCGCGCGGAAACGGTTGAGCCTCTTGAGAGGCCCGCGGGCGAGCCGGTCGAGCATGGCTACGAACGCTCCGTGCCGCAGCGCGATCGTCATCCAGAGGATCACCGCGCCGAACAACACGAGGCTGCCGAGCGCGGCGTAACGCAGCGGCGCGGGCAAATCGAAGTGGATGAGGCTCACGCCGGCTCCCAGCAGGAGAAAGATGAACTGGGACGTCATCTCGCCGTGCCGATGGACGGTCGCGGTGGCAAGGGCTTTCGCGTAGCCGATCTTGGGCGCCAGAAGGCTGGCGCGGACGGGCTCGCCGCCCACCGCGGTGAAGTAGTTGACGGAGGACGACGCCATGTACGCGGCGAACGTGTCGGAAAACCGCACGGGCCCTCCCGGGCGGCGGCCGATGATGACTTTCCAGCCGTACGTGAACGAGAGCTCCGCGAGGCCGTAGAGAACCACGAGGACCGGAAACCACCACCCGATGAGGCCGAGGTTGACGGCCACCGATCTCCATCCGACGGTGGCCAGAATCACCGCCAGGACTGCAACGCCGATCGCGAAGAGGAGGACGCGAATGGCGCGCCGTGCAAACCGGCGGCCGCCCGTCGACTGCGTGGCCGAGGCCGCGACGGAAGGAGAGCTCATGACGTTCGCTGAGCTTAACCCCTATGGAGACCCGCCTCTACAGGCGTGTCAGAGCGGACGAAACAGGAAGTTGCCGCAGTAGTCGGGCGCTTCCCAGAAACGTCCGGGGAAGCGCCGCTGGTGGACGGCCGGATCGAACTCCCCGACGGGCAGAAGCCCCTGCGGCGAGAAGAACGAGCCGGAGTAGCCACGGCCTTCGAGGAACGCGAAGACGTCGCGCGGCGCGTGGTGAGTCAGGTGTCGGGCTTCGCACTCGAAGAGCAACGTCGGTCGGTCCTGGGCCAGCGCGCGTTCGGCGCCGCGGAAGACCGAGAGCTCATGCCCTTCGACGTCGATCTTGACGAACGCGACTCTTCCGGCGCCGTCGAGCTGCCGGTCGAGCGTGTCCACCGCGCAGACCTCGTCGCGGCATACGGAGATCGTGAGGATCGCCTCTTCGAGCGAGGCTCCCGGCGAGTCGCTCTTCCCCGGGACGTGCAGCGTCCGGGTTCCGGTCGAGTCCGAAAGCGCGCAGCCGCGGACCTCCACGTTGGGCCAGCGCATGCGCCCCGCCAGGGCGCGAAGGTACGCGGCGAGGGTGGCCTGGGGCTCGAAGGCGAAGACTCGGCCTGTCTCTCCGACCGCGCGGCGCATCCAGTAGAGGTAGGCGCCCTTGTTGGCTCCCACGTCGACGGCGATCGCGCCCGGTCCGAGCGCCGACAGGACCGCGCGAATCTCCTGGCGCTGGTCGCGATATCGGGCCTTCCAGGCCCGGTAGAGAAAGCGCGCCCTCACGGGAATGCCGCCGTCCGATAAAACGTCCAGCGAGCGTATCAAGCCCCCGCCGGGCGTCGAAACGGCCACCTCGCGTGATAGGAAGTCTCCGGCCAACACGACAAGAAGGAGCGTGCCGATGAGAAAGACGTGGGTTGCGTTGTTCGCGTTCCTCGTCTCCCTGGGACTCGCGGCCGCCTGCAAGAAAGCCGAGATCTCCGAGGCGGGTCGGGCCGCCACCGAAGCGGCCAAGGACGCCGCAAAGGCGGCCAAGGACGCGGCGCAGAAGACCGGTGAAGTCGTCAAGGAAGGCGCCCAGGCCGCTACCGACGCCGCCAAGGACGCTGGAAAGGCCGCCAAGGACGCCGGCGAGAAGGCCGGCGACGCGGCGAAAAAAGCGGCCGAGGACGCCAAGAAAGCGATCACGCCCAAGCCGTAGGCGCGGCTTTCCCGGGTTTCGAGCCGCCTCCGGGCTTGCCGGCGGCGGTTTCCTTTTCGTTGAGCTAGTCTAGCCGGCCGTGCCGCGCACCAAGATCGTCTGCACCATCGGCCCCGCCTCCCGATCCCCCGACGCGCTCGCGCGCCTGATGGCCGCCGGGATGGACGTGGCGCGGCTCAACTTCTCGCACGGCAGCCACGGCGAGCACGCTGCGGTGATCGCCGCCGTCCGCGAGATCGCGGAGCGCGCCGGCCGGCCGATCGCGATCCTGCAGGATCTGGCGGGCATCAAGCTGCGGGTCGGGGAGATCGCCGGCGGCGGGGCCTTCCTCGCTCCCGGCGCGGCATTCACGCTGACCGCTCGCGGGGTCCCGGGAGACGCGCGCGAGGTCTCCATCAGCGACCCGAATCTTCCTCACTCGGTGCGCCCGGGAGACCGGCTGCTGCTCTGCGACGGGGAGATCGAGCTCGCCGTCGAGGAGACGGGCGGCAGCGACATCCGCTGCCGGGTCGTGGCGGGAGGCACGCTCTCCTCCCACAAGGGCATCAGTCTCCCCTCCACGCCCTTCGGAGCCCCCGGCCTGACGGCGAAAGACCGGGAGGATCTCGCTTTCGGTGTCGCCCAGGGCGTGGACTATGTGGCGCTCTCCTTCGTGCGCACGGCCGACGACGTCCACGCGGCCCGCGCGTTCCTCGGCGAGCGCGGCTCGGCGATCCCACTCATCGCCAAGATCGAGAAGCGGGAGGCGATCGGACACATCGACGAGATCATGGGCGCTTCCGACGGCCTCATGGTCGCTCGCGGCGACCTCGGTGTCGAGACGCCGCTCGAGCACGTTCCGCTCCTTCAGAAGATGCTGATCGACCGCGCCAACCGCGCCGGCAAGCCGGTCATCACGGCCACGCAGATGCTCCTCTCGATGGTCCAGAACCCGCGGCCCACGCGCGCCGAGGTCGGAGACGTCGCCAATGCGATCCTGGATGGCACGGACGCCGTCATGCTGTCCGAGGAGACCGCTTCGGGGCGCTACCCGGCGGAGGCGGTCGCGACGATGAAACGCATCGCCGAGGACACCGAGTCGGCGTTTCCCTTCGACCAGTGGATGCGTAAGTTCGAGAACAAGGCGCTCCAGACGCTGCCCGAGGCGGTGGCCGGAGCCGCCGTGGAGCTGGCCGAGCACATCGGCGCCTCCGCGATCCTGGCCTGGACAGAATCGGGCGCGACCGCGCGACTGGTCGCGCGCCATCGACCCCGACGCCCGATCCTCGCTCTCTCGACCCGGCCGGAGACCGCCCGCCGTCTCGCCCTGGTCTGGGGCGTCGTGCCCCTGGTCGCGAGCGCCGCCAAAGGCACCGATGCGATCCTGGAGAACGCGCCCGCCCTCGCCGTCGCGAAGGGGTTGTTGAAGCCCGGCGAGAGGGCCGTCATCACGGCAGGGCTCCCGATGGGCGTCGCCGGGAGCACCAACCTGATCAAGGCGGCCGTGGCGACGCAGTGACCGCCGCGCATCGGGCAACGCCACCGCATCGGAGGCGGACCCGGAACATCGTTCTCGGAATCGCCTTCTTCGTGCTTGGCGTGATTGGCGTCCTGATCCCGGTCATGCCGCAGATCCCGTTCTTCGTGATGAGCGCGCTCTTCTTCTCCCTCGTGTCTCCGCGCCTGCGGCGCGCACTGCGGCGTTGGCGTCACCGCCACCCGAAGGTCGACCAGGCGTACCGGAGCTGGCGACACAAGGCGCGAAGACGCCGGAGGCAGAGGATCCACAAGAAACGCCGATCCTCCGGGGAGCACGGACCGCGCGGCCACGCCGGCGGCGAGCGCTCCTAGCGTCTAGTACGGCCAGTAGAGGCCGAACCCCTTCGCCAGGAAGGCGGCCATCTGCTTGCGCGTCAGCGGAGCGTCCGGACAATAGAGCGGCGGGTTCAGCTGACACCCGACCGTAATGCCGGAGGCGGCGAGCGCCTCGACGAACTGGAAGAACGGATGGTTGGTCGGCACGTCGTTGAACGTCGCCGCGGCCAGCGCCGGGCTGACCTGCCGGTGCCACCAGATGTCCACAGCCTTGAACTGGAGAAAATTCGAGGGTGCGACGTCGGAGACGACGACGACGTAGTCGGCCGCGCTGGAGTTGTAAAAGACGTTGTTGCTGATCGTGCCGGAGACGGCGGCGGTGGCATAGCCGTACCCGGCGCTGCCGCTCGAGCAAGTCGTCGCGAGGACGGAATCGCCCGGGGGGTCGCCCCCAAACGTGGGCCCCGTATACGCGTGCAAGTCCGCACAAATATCGGTGAGCGAGTCGATGTCGTAGTAATAGAGGTCGAGATAGTCGAGCGCCGCGCCGCTCGGCAACGTCACGGTGGCCCAGAGCGCGGCGTAGCTCTGGCCACCCAAGGGCGCGATGTATCCGTTGCTCCAATTGGTGTAGCCGCCCTGCAGCGTTTCAGTCGGGTGGAACGACGATGATGGAATCTGGAGGATCTGGCAACAGTTCGTTCCGAACTGATTCGGCGAGGCGAGGATCGCGCGCTGCGCCTCCAGCGCCGCGCGTTGCCCGGCCGGGTCGGGTTGCGAAGGATGCGGGAGAACCTGGGCCTTGGCGGCAGCGGTGGCGCACAGTGCGACCGCGACGAGCAAGAGCCGGCGGCGAACCGACATGGTTCCCTCCTGCAAAAGTGTAGATTCAGTATATCGCCGGCCGTCGCCTCCGGCTCCCACAGTTGGACGAGCGCCTCCAATTGACTTCGTTCGCGGCACGGGCAGGGTCGGTCGCGGCGCGAAAAGTCTCCCGACCGAAGGGAGGGAGGAGGTTCGCGCCGCGGGAGCGAGCGCGCAGCGAGGGATCAGGCCCGCGGTCGAGCCCGCAACCGGGCGAGCCG
>JBASRI010000245.1:0-1587 GCA_049273755.1 Thermoanaerobaculia bacterium | reverse complement strand
GCCGACCATTTCCCCCTGCACCGTCATCACCTGAGCGGCCCAGACAGGTTCTTCCCCGTCGCGCGGCCGACGGCCGGCCAGCAACGCTTCGAGCGCCGGCGCGAACTCCGTTTGGACGAAGAGGTTCGAGAAGGCGGGATGCGCCGCGTCGGCGGCGGGGGGCGCGAGGACGATCTCGGCGTAGGACGTCACCTCGATCTCGCGCGGGCGCGTTCCGCGATTCGTGAGCGACACCTGACGCATCTCGGCATCGTCTTCCGTCGAGACGACGACCCGAAGGCTCGTCGTGATCAGACCGTCGCTTCGGTGAATCTCCACTCGGTCTTCCGAGTAGACGGCTTCGTAAGAGTCGGGCTCGACTCCGGCCGGCTGGTATCCCGCCGACCAGACTTTGCCCGACGAACCGTCGGCCAGGAAAACGTAGGTTCCCCAGGGATCGCGGGTCGTGTCCTCCCGCCATCGCGTGACGTCGAGCCCGCGCCAGCGGCTGTAGCCGGAGCCGGCGGCGGTCATCATCACCGCGTACCGCCCGTTGGAGAGCAGGTGCGTGCGCGGCGTCGGGTCGTGCGGCGAGCGGAAGCGCCGCAGCACCGGAGGCACCTCGTCCAGGACGTGCAGATCGGTCCGCGCATCGCCGGCTGCCGGGCGGGCGACGGCCACCGTGCGGGGTGTGCGCTCCTGGAGCAGCAGCTCCGTCGCCTGGACGGCCGGCTCCGCGCCGAAGCGGCGGCGCATCGTCCCTTCGAGCAGCACGTTGGCGAGCGCGACGATCGTCATCCCCTGGTGGTGGGCCATGTAGGTCTTCACGACCTCGAGCTTTTCCCCCTCGGGCAGCCGCGACGCCGTGTAGTCGATCGATTCGTAGAAGCCGTACCGCCCGAGCGCGCCGACGGAGGCCAGTCGCCGGAAGTTCTCGCTCGCGGCAACGGGGTCCACCATGGCGGCCAGGGCCGTCGCATACGGAGCGACGACGAGATCCTCCGAGAGACCGCGCTTCAAGCCGAGGCCGCTGACGCCGAAGTTCGAGTACTGGTAGGTGAAGTGGACGTCGCGCGCGTTGTAGGCGGCCTCCGAGATCCCCCAGGGAACGCCCCGCTCCTCCCCATATCGGATCTGGCGCCGCACGGCGAGCCGGTTCGTGTGCTCGAGCAGGCTTCCCGAGGGCGCATCGAGCACGAGGTCGGGCATCAGATACTCGAACATGGATCCGGACCACGACAGGAGCGCGGATCCCCGGCCGACGGGGGTCAGGGGGCGGCCGAGGTGGAACCAGTGCTCGACGGGCACGTCATCGCGCGCGATCGCGACGAAGCTCGCCAGACGCGCCTCCGAGGCGAGTAGATCGTAGTGGCCGGGATCGAGCGTTCCCTCCTGCGGCCGGTACCCGATCGCGAAGAGGTCTTGCGGGCGGTCGTAGAGAAATGTGAAGTCCATGTCCGCGACCAGCCCGGCCGCGGCGCGAGCGATCGCGGCGAGGCGGCCTTCGAGCGCCTCCGTCGGCGTCAGCGAGTCCTCCATCGCCCGGCAGTCACGCGCGTGGCTCGCGACGCACTCGCGAAGCGCCAGCGCCCACTCGAGCGCTGGGCC
>JBASRI010000583.1:0-2499 GCA_049273755.1 Thermoanaerobaculia bacterium | reverse complement strand
GGTCCGCTTCGAGCGGCGCGGGCGCTCGTTGGAGCTCCGGGCGCGGTCGGGGGTGACCTTCGCCTCCTACGCCGTCGGGGAACACCGCCTCCTCCATCCGCGGTACATGGAGAGGCTCGGCGTGTCGGGCCTGATGCGGTACCCGGGCCTCTCGAAGGACCCCCTGGATGCCTTTCGGCGGCTGCGCGCGGACCTCGTGCGCTTCGCCAGCCCGTTCCTGAGGGGCAGCGGGGTCAAACAGTTCCGCCGCCTGGCGGCGGCG
Organism: Thermoanaerobaculia bacterium; assembly: GCA_049273755.1. Taxonomy (GTDB): domain Bacteria; phylum Acidobacteriota; class Thermoanaerobaculia; order UBA5066; family Gp7-AA6; genus DAHUXD01. The sequence continues at coordinate 2,237 of JBASRI010000583.1, read as the reverse complement.
AAGTCCGCCTGAACGAGGACCCCATGCGCCCCGTGTCCAATCCGCCCAACCCCTGGCAAAGCGTCCACGCCGAGTACCTCGGCGAGCCCCCGGAGGCCGGGCTGGAGATCTATGAGGAGCACGCCCGGACCATCATCGCGGAGAACGAGAGCCCCGACGTGGGATTCCGGTTCAGCGTCAACCCGTACCGCGGATGCTTCCATGCATGTGCCTACTGCCTCGGGGGGGAAACTCCGATTCTCATGGGAGATGGGCGGCCGAGAGCGCTCGCCGACGTTCGCGTGGGGGACGAGGTCTACGGTACGGTCCTCGCCGGCGGCTACCGGCGGTACGTCAAGACCCCCGTGCTTCACCACTGGCGCCGCGTCGAGAACGCGTTTTGCGTCACCCTGGAGGATGGAACCGCGATTGTGGCCAGCGCGGATCACCGATTCCTGACGCAGAGAGGCTGGAAGCACGTCTCGCCAGGACCGAGGGGCGAACGACGATCGCATCTCACGCGCAACAACGACCTCCTGGGTACGGGGGCGTTTTCGAAGCCGCCCGAGGACACGAGCGACTATCGAAAGGGCTACGTTTGCGGCGTCGTTCGAGGCGACGGACTTCTGGCCTCTTACGCCTACCACGGGCGGAGACGGGGCGTGGACACCCAGCATCAATTCCGTCTGGGATTGATCGATCTGGAACCGCTCGCCCGCGTGAAGCGTTTCTTGCAGGACTTCGCGGTCCAGACGAGAGAGCTCCTGTTCCAGGCCGCTGTCTCTGGCCGACGAGAGATGCAAGCGATCCGGACGTGCGCCCGAGCCGGCGTCGACGAGATTCGGCGACTCGTCGAATGGCCTTCGGAGCCCGGCGAGGACTGGCGAAAGGGGTTCCTCGCAGGAATTTTCGACGCGGAGGGCAGCTATAGCAGAGGAATCCTGAGGATCTCGAATACCGATCCCGCCATCGTCGAACGCATCACAGCCAGTCTTCGGTGTTTCGGGTTCGACTTCGTCGTCGAAACCCGCTCGCTCGACCGGCGGAAGCCGATTCATGACGTTCGGATTCGCCGCGGGCTCCGAGAGCATCTGCGCTTCTTCCACAGCGTAGCGCCCGCCATTACGCGAAAGCTCGATATCGCGGGGCAGGCTCTGAAGAACGACGCGCGCCTGCGCGTCGCGTCGGTACGACCGCTCGGCGTTGCGTTGCCCCTGTTCGACATGACGACGGGGACGGGAGACTTCATCGCCAACGGCGTCGTCAGCCACAACTGCTACGCACGCCCCACCCACCAGTACCTGGGCTTCGGCGCCGGCACGGACTTCGATCGCAAGATCGTGGTCAAGGTCAACGCCCCGGAGCTTCTGCGCCGAGAGCTCTCGAAGCCCTCGTGGAAGGGCGACACGCTCGTCTTCTCCGGCGTTACGGACTGCTATCAGCCGACCGAGGCCGTGTACGCGCTGACGCGCCGGTGCCTGGAGGTCTGCGCCGAGTTCCGCAACCCGGTCGGCATCGTGACCAAGGGCGCGCTGGTGCGCCGCGACCTGGACCTGCTGTCGGCCATGGCCCGCGAGACCGAGGTCGTGGTCTACGTCTCGATCCCGTTCGCCGACGACCGCACCGGCCGGGCCATCGAGCCCAACGCGAGCCTGCCCTCACAGCGTTTCGACGTGCTCGACGCGCTCACCGCGGCCGGGGTCCGGGCGGGCGTGGCGATCGCTCCGGTCATCCCGGGGTTGAACGACAGCGACATCCCGAAGATCCTCGCGCGAGCCCGGGACGCCGGCGCGGCGAGCGCATTCCTGACCCTGTTGCGGCTGCCCGCGGAGACGCGGATCGTGTTCGAGGAGCGGCTGCCGCAGGCGTTTCCGGACCGGGCCGCGCGGGTCTTCTCGAACCTCGAGCAGGCCCGGGGGGGCAAGCGCAACGAGTCGCGCTTCGGCGCCCGCATGGAGGGGGTCGGCCCGCGCTGGGCCGCCATCGAGAGCCTCTTCGAGGTCGAGTGCCGGAGGCTGGGGTTCAACGCGGCGCCGGAGGAGCGAAAACCGCGCACCAGCCGCTTCCGCCGGCCGGGGCCGGCGCAAGGGAGCCTCTTCGACCTCGGCTGACTCTGTACTACAAAGTACTTGACAAGGACTGAGAAGGGGGCGATCCTCCGGTCGTGAACGCCCTCTCCACCCGGGCCGCTGAGGAGATCCGCTACATCCGCGACGCCATGGAGCGGGCGTCGTTCACCGCGGTGCCCGGCGCCGGAG
>JBASRI010000575.1:0-3523 GCA_049273755.1 Thermoanaerobaculia bacterium | reverse complement strand
GGCGAGTGCACGCTGGACCTCGATACGCGCGAGCTCTCGCGCGGCGGCAAGATCGTGCACGTCGAGCCCAAGGCGTATCGGCTGCTCGAGATCCTCGTCGCGGCGCGCCCGAAGGCCCTGTCGAAGGACGCGCTGCAGGACCGGCTCTGGCCGAACACGTTCGTTTCCGAGCGCAGCCTCGCGCGCCTGGTCGAGGTGTTGCGCGGATGCCTCGGGGATCGGGCGCGCAAGCCGCGGTTTATCCGCACCGTGCACGGCTTCGGCTACGCCTTCTGCGGCGAGGCGGCCGAGATCCCGGGCCCGGCGAGGAGCGTGGCCGGATCGGAATTCCACTGTCGCGTCGCCTGGGGAGACCGCGAGGTCGCGCTCACCGAAGGGGAGAACGTCCTCGGACGCGATCCGGCCGCGGTCGTCTGGATCGATCTGAAGAGCGTTTCGCGGCTACACGCCCGGATCGTCGTGGCGGACGGCGCCGCGACGATCGAGGACCTGGGAAGCCGGAACGGGACCTACGTCGACGGGAACCGGGTCGAGGCGCCGGCGAAGCTCGCCGACGGCAGCCGGATCAAGATCGGCGCGGCAAAGCTCGTCTTCCGCTGCTTCCGCGGGCTCGGCTCGACCCAGTCCGAGGCATCGTCCGAGATCCGCTGAGCCTCACCGGCTCCAACTTCCCGGCGCCAGCATGTCGGCCATGCGGGCGGGGTTCTTGATCACCTGGCCCGACATCCAGGCGTCGGCGCCGGTCACCAGTGCCCGCCCTTCGTCGCCGCCGAGAAGCTCGCCCCGGCGCCGGCGCGCGACCGCGGCATAGAGAGCCATGTCGAGGCGTGTGAGCTCGTCCTCGGCTAGCGTCAGGAGCCGCGATGCCTCGTCGAGGTTCTGCCGCGTCACGGCGATGCCCGCGCGCACGAGCCGGGCCAAGGGCCTGCCCCAGGGCGCGGCCTCTCGCTCGATCCGCCGGACATCGCGGTCGGCTGATCGAAGGAAGGCCTCCCTCTCTTCCATTCGCAAGCCCTCGACCGCGCATGCGAGATCGCTGCGCGCCCGGAGATGCAGCGCTTCGATCCGATAGAACTGAAGGCGAATCAGGCCGGAGCGTCTAAAGCCCGGCCATTGGTTGACGAGAAGGTTCCTTGCGGCTTTCGCATCCCTCGAGAAGAGGGCGATCTCGCCCCCTGCAATCATGGCCCAGTAGTGCGGATTGGTAAAAGCCTTCTGTGACAGGGCTTCGACAATTTGCCGCAGATTCTCCCGAGCCCTCTCAGGCTCGTCGGAAGCCAGGTGTGTCAGGTACGAGTGCCGGATCCGGAAGGTCCCGACCGCCACGAGGTCGTCGCGCTCCCGGGCTTCCCGGATGAGAGCGGGGAGTCGCATCGAGAGCTCTCTGAGCCCGCCCAGGTAGAAGAGCCCGCGAAGCGACACGATGTGCGTGAAGTCCAGGTCCCAGGCGACTCCCGTGCAGCGCTCCCGGTAGATCTCTTCCGCCGCCTGGCCGTTCTCCCAGCAGGTCTTCCACTGTCCCAGGAACAAGGCAGCGGCGCACATGCACATGTGAGACATCCCGACCGCGTATGGGTTGTTGAGCTTCTGGGCCAGCGTCAGGGCCATTCGAAAAAGCTTCTCGCTTCGCTTTCTTTTCTTCCAGCCCCCGGCCACGGCGGCGTACCCGCACTCAAAGGCAAGGGCCAGCGCGGCGCGGTACGGCTCTCGGGCTTTGAGAGCCAGCAGGAGATGCCGGCTCTGAAACTCTCTTCCGCGGAAGGTGTTGACCAGGGTCAACCCCGTGAACAGCGTCCAGTAGGTGTCCAGACGGATCAACTGCTCCGCGGGAATCTGGGCGGCGTCGCGCTCTCGGAAGCCCACGCCTCGCAATCTGATCAGTGCGCGTTCGACGAGGTACTGCAGAAGCGTTCGCCAGGACGGCTGGACGAGCGTCAGGCCGACGCGGCCCGTGAGCGTCTCGTAGAGCGGCAGGGCTTCGTCCAGACGTCCGCTGCGCACGAGCTGGGCCGCCGCTCGGCCCTCGAGCTCCATGGTCTGCGCTCGGCTGGCGCCCTCCGCGGCGGCGAGGTAGGCTCTCGCCGCCTCCGCGCCCCGCCCCGCGTTGAGCAGGGCGTCGCCCATCTTCACTCTCAGGGTTCGCCACGTCTGCGCATCGCCTGGAGCCCCGAGCTCGAGAGCCATGCGATAGAGGGATGCCGCGCGGTCGAAGGCCAGGGTCTCCGCGGCTCGTTCTGCCGCCATCGCGGCGTACTCCGCCGCGCGGCCGGCGTCCCCCGCTTCCCGGAAGTGCAGGGCCAGTCTTTCCGGATCGGGCCTCTCGGACGCCTGCAGGGTTGTGGCGAGCCGCCGGTGGTGCGCCCTGAACATCTCGGGCGAAAGCTGCGCCAGAACCGCCTCCCGGATCCGGTCGTGGTACGGCTCGATCTCCTGCCGTTCGGGCGAGGCGCGAATCCGGACGAGGTGTTGGGCGCGCAGGAGCGCGACGGCGCCTTCGTCGTCGCTCGTCAAGCCGGCCGCGCTGTCGGCGATCGCCGACTCCAGCGGGCGTCCGGCGGCGGCGACGATCTCGAGCAAGCGACGCGCGCCCTCGGGCAGGAGCAGGACGCGGGCCCGCACCATGTCGTCGATCGCCTCCCGATCGGAAGGCTCTCCGGCCTGGCCGAACCGGACGAGCTCGTGGATGAAGAAGGGGTTTCCGGCCGACTCGCGGGCGATCGCCTCTGCATGGGAGCGGGTCGCAGGCTCGCTGTTGCCGAGGAGGCGGAGAGCGAGCTCTCGAGACTCCGAAGGGGTGAGCTCGCCGACGGCGAGGCGGAGCGTGTTTTGCGAGCCGGCCGCGGCTTCCGGCGGCACGAGCCTCTTCAGAAACGGGCTCGTTTCCGCCTCTTCGCCGCGATAGGAGACGATCAGGAGCAAGGCGGGCGCGTCGGGAGGCCGCATGAGCTCCTCGAGGAGCGCGGCGCTGTCGGCATCGCCCCATTGCAGGTCGTCGATGAAGAGGACGACGTCCCGCCTGCCGGCCAGCCGGGCGAGGAGCTCGCGGAGCGCCGCGAAGGCGCGCCGCCGCAATTCCAGCGAGTCGGCGATCTCGAGCACCTTGCGTCTCGTGCCGGAAACGGCCTCTACGCGGCGCAGCACGGGAAAGACCCGAGCCAGCGCCAGGATGTCCCGCGGCAGGAGCGCCTCGGCCTGCTCCGCCGGCTGGCGCTTCAGGTACTGGCTCAAGGCGTCGACCAGGCTGTCGAGGGCCTTGTAGGGGACCGACTCGCGCTCGTAACAACGGCCGGAAAGGACGACGACGTCTCCCTTGGGCAGCGAATCCAGGAATCGGCGCACGAGCGCGGTCTTTCCGACTCCGGAGCTTCCCTCGACGAACGCGGTCACCGCCTGCCCCTGGCGTGAGGACTCGAAGGCGTGCCGAAGCGCCTCCAGCTGAGGCTCGCGGCCGACGAACGGCGCCACGGCTGGCGGCCCCATCGCCACCGTCGCCGCCGGCTTCACCGACGCCGGAGCTCCGCGA
>JBASRI010000572.1:0-4441 GCA_049273755.1 Thermoanaerobaculia bacterium | reverse complement strand
CGTAGGGGCGGCCCTTGCGGCCGCCCTCCACCGAACGGGCGGGGACGCGGACCCCCCGCCCCGCCCCTACTTCGCTCGGGATGACAGCGCGCGAATCTCCCTCCTCTTCGCCCACAGCCGCCTCCGGTTTCTCCACAGCCAGCCGAACGCCGGCAGGGAGCTTCGCTCGACCGTCAGGCACGCGCCCAGAACGACGAGGTCGCGCGCGATGGTGGGCACGGCCGTGCGCAGAGCCTGCGCGGCGGACTGGTTGTTGATCCGCAGGAGGAAGCGGTTCTTGACCGAATGCAGGTTCGCGACGGCGGTCATCTGCCGGCGGCGCTCGGGACGATTGCGGCGCCGGTGGTACGCCACGGCCGACGGCACGTACAAGCAGCGCCAGCCGAGCTTTCGGAGCCTCCACGCCAGGTCGGCGTCCTCCCGATAGAGAAAGAAGTCCGCGTCGAAATAGCCGGTCGAGATCCGGGCGCTCTCGAGCGCGGCGCGGCGGTAGAAGCCCGCGGCGCCGGAAGTCCCCGCGACGTCTTCCTCGGCCTCGTAGCGGCCGGCGGCGCTTTGCCCGGCGCCCCGGTCGAAGTGCCGGCCGGAGGCGGTGAAGGTGATGCCAGTCGAGTCGAGGCGATCGGTCGGACGGAGCCCGCCGTCCTCGGCACGGTAAAGCCGTCCGGATGCCGAGCCGACGTCTCGCGCGTCCGGTGTGTCCAGACGACGCGCCAGCGAGGCCGCGAAATCGGGCTCCAGCCGGCAGTCGGGGTTCAGCGCGAGAACGTACCTCCCGGCGCTGGCCTCGATGCCGGCGTTCATCGCCGCGGCGAAGCCGACGTTCTCCGGCAGGGCCAACAGCCGCACCACTCCCCCGAAGCCGCGCGCGACCTCGCGCGAAGCGTCGGTAGAGGCGTTGTCCACGACGAGGGTCTGGCAGGCGACGCCCCGCTGGGACAGCGCCGACTCGACCGAGAGAGGAAGGTCGCCGGCGTCGTCCTTCGACACGACGATTATGGACACGTCGGGAGTCATGGAGTCAGCGCCACTCCGAGGACGCGGGCGTACGCGCGCGCCGCCTGACCCCGGGACCGGGGCACGTCTCGCCGGAACGGAAGCGCGAAGAGGCGCAGGAGCATCCCGGCGGCGAGGAGGCCGCGGTAGGCCGCCCGCGCCGCCCGTCCGTACCGGCGGGAGCGGTAGCGCAGGGCGTTGCGGTAGAAGATCGGTAGAAACCGGTCATACCCGAGACGCGAGGCGGAGTCCCCGCCGCGGTGCCCGAAGCGCGCGGCGGGGACGTAGAGAATCGTCCCGGCGCGCCCCAGGCGTTCGCACAGGTCCACGTCCTCGTGCCAGGCCGGCACGTAGCTCTCGTCGAAGCCTGCCAGCCGCGCAAACGCATCCTTGCGCACGGCTAGAGCGGCGGCGGCGGCCTGCTCGACCGCGAACGGCCGCTCGCGATCCGCCTCGGCATAACGGGCGAAGCGCCGGCCCGCGTTGTTCGGGCTGACGTGATCGAGCAGGAGCAGCTCGCGGGCGTCGGACGAGAGCGTTGGCAGGCGCCGGAGCTGGAACGTGGCCTGGTCCTCCGAGAACGGCGCCGAGAGACGAAGCGGGCCCGGGGCCGGCGTTGCGCCGTTCATCTCGACCAGCCGCGGCGCGACTGCAACGACCTTCGGGTCCTCCTCGAACGCTCGAACGATCGCCGAAAACGGCTCTCCCTCGGCGCGGGTGTCGGGATTGAGAAAGAGGATGACATCGGCCTGCGCCGCGGCCGCCGCCTGGTTGGCCGCTGGGCCGAACCCCCGATTGGAAGCGTTGGTGAGGATCCTCACGCCCGGCCACAGCTTCTCGAGAGCCTCCTTCGCGAGGTAGCCGCCGTTGTCGACGACGACGAGCGAGACCCGCACCCCCTCGGGCGGGATGCGCGAGCGCGCCCGGGCCAGCGACGCGACCGCTGCCGAGAGCTCTTCCGCGTCGTTCCACGAGACGTAGACGGCGGCGATTTCGCGGATCACCGCACTCCCGCGCCGGGACCGGGGAAGCGCGACAGCCGCCCGCGCTCCGCGCGCAGCCGCAGGGCCATCAGCGGCAGCCGCGGCCACACCAGCAACGGCAGAGCGAGCCCCTTCCACCCGATCTTCCGCGCATGCGCCAGGTCCGCGGACAGCAGCGGGCCGAGATGGCGGGCCAGCAGGCCCGGGGCGAAGTTGCGGAAGAGCGTGCGCCAGCGGTTGCGGGACGTCCAGAAGGCGCGGCGGAAGGGAGTCCGGCGTCCCGTGCGCGAGCCCTCGTGCCGGGCGATCGCGCGCGGGTCGCAGAGAAACCGCCACCCCGCGCGCGCCAGCCGCAGCGACAGGTCCACGTCCTCGTAGTAGGCAAAAAACGAGCTCTCGAACGCGGCGCCCTGCGGAGCGGCCGCCTCGAGCGCCTCCCGGCGGTACAGCGCGGCCGTTGCCGAGACGCCCGAGACCTCGAAGGCCTCGCGGGGCGACAGGGAGGCGTCCTTTCCGCCCAGGACGGGCACGGCTTCCCCGCGGTGATTCCACTCCAGCCCCGCCGTGTCGATGGTCCGCCCGTTCCCCGAGAGGACCAGCCCCTGCGCCGCCGCCAGCCGCTCGTCGAGAGCGAGCCGCGCAGCCAACCGCGCCACGTAGTCGGGCTCGATCACCGCGTCGTTGTTGAGCAGCAGAACGTAGGGAGCGCGCGTGCGGGCGATCCCTTCGTTGGCGGCTCCGGCGAATCCGAGGTTGCGCGAAAACGCGATGACGCGGGCCGACGGCGCTTCGCGCGCCAGGCGCTCCCGCTCCTCGCGGCGGGACCCGTTGTCCACGACGACGGCCGACAGCGCGACGCCCGTCTGGCGCTCCAGCGACGCGAGGGCCCGGAACAGGGAGTCGCCTCCGTCGCGGTTGACCACCACGGAGTCCACGTCCGGAATGTGGGAAGACCCGCTCAAGCGGTTGACTCGATCGGCGTGCGCGATATGAAATCGCCTTTTCATGCTACCACGCGAGTACCTGCGCGAGAACGCGGACCGCCTCCTCGCGCAGATGCCGGAGCGATTCGGCAAGGCGGGCCTCGAGGCGTATACGGAGCTCGAGGCCGAGCGCCGCGCCGCCGTCACGAAGCTCGAGGAGAAGCGGCGACGCCGCAACGAGCTGACCGCCGGTCGCGGCAAGCCGTCGCCCGAGGCGCTCGCCGAGATGAAGACTCTCAAGGACGAGATTCGCGAGCTCGAGCTTCGCACTGAGGAAGCCGACGGCATGCTCGCCGCCGTCGAGAAGCGGGTGCCGAACGTGCCGCAGGACTCGGTGCCGCGGGGGCCCGACGAGACCGCCAACCGCGTGGAGCGCACCTGGGGCGAGCCCCACGCCTTCGACTTCACGCCGCAGGCGCACTGGGACCTCGGACCGGCGCTCGGCATCCTCGACTTCGAGCGCGGCGTCAAGATCGCCGGGACTCGGTTTTCGGTGATGGCGGGCGATGGCGCCCGGCTCTCGCGGGCACTGGTCAATTTCTTCCTGGACGTGCACGTCGAGGAGCAGGGCTATCGGGAGGTCCTTCCGCCGTTCCTCGCCAACGCCGAGTCGCTCTTCGGCACGGGCCAGCTGCCCACCCTCGAGACCGATCTCTTCCAGACGCGCGAGGGGTACTACCTGATCCCCACCGCTGAGGTCCCCGTCACCAACCTGCACCGCGACGAAATCCTCGAGGCGGCGCAGCTGCCTCTCCTGTACACGGCGTACACGCCGTGCTTCCGGTCCGAGGCGGGCGCGGCGGGGCGCGACACGCGCGGCATCATCCGCCAGCACCAGTTCGACAAGGTCGAGATCGTCATGTTCGTGAAGCCCGAGGACTCCAACGCCGCCCTCGAGCGGCTCACCGGCGACGCCGAGGAGATCCTGCGGCGCCTGAAGCTGCCGTATCGCGTCGTGTCGCTCGCGACGGGCGACCTCGGGTTCGCCTCGTCGAAAACGTACGACCTCGAGGTATGGCTGCCGGGCATGAACACCTACAAGGAGATCTCCTCCTGCTCGAACTTCGAGTCGTTCCAGGCGCGCCGCGCGTCGATTCGCTACCGGCGCTCCGCCGGAGGGAAGCCCGAGTTCGTCCATACGCTCAACGGATCCGCCCTGCCAGTCGGCCGAACGATGGTGGCGATCCTGGAGAACTACCAACGCCCCGACGGCTCGATCGAAATCCCCGAGGTCCTGCATCCCTACATGCGCGGACGGACGGAGATCCAGCGGGCGTGACTCTTGTCATCCCGAGCGCAGCGAGGGATCCCTTTGAAGCCGCGATTCGGCTCGAAAAGGGATGAACGCCGCGCTTCGCGCGACGTTGCCTACTGACGGGGGTCTGCCTATGGTGGTCGGCTGTCCCGTCGCTGCGCTCCTCGGGATGACACGGGCGAAATAGTGCCGCAGCGGCACGTCTTCGACGCCGTCCTCCGCGC